>JAITOM010000227.1 GCA_031289975.1 Methanobrevibacter sp.
ATAAATAACTTTTTTAAAAATAAATATTATTAAAAAATAGCAAAAATTAGAAATTTTTTGACTTATAAAATCATAGATTTTATAAATATTAATTTACAATTGTTTATATTAATTAAAATATATTTTCATTGTTTAAAATTTAAAATTATAGATTTTTATAAAGTGATATTTAAAATTAAATAATTTAATAATAAAAAAAATTATCATTTTAAAATTTAAGAAATATTTCCATAAGGAATATAAAGAATGTCAAAAATGTGGAGCTTTTTAAAAAATTTTAGATTTTATAACTTGATTTTATAAACTTAAAATAATAATAAATTAGTCGCCATGAAATGATTAATTTTAATTGAAAATAAAAAAAAGATTTTTAGCTATTCCCTGGCTATTTATATAGAGAAGCTATAAAAATAGCTTATAACTTGGATTTATCCTTGTTGCAAAAATTATGGTCTTTTCCTTATATTTTTAAACCATGAAAAACTAATTATTTTTTTTTACTTATATACTTAATGGTTTAAATCAAATCACAAATTATTTAATATGTAACCATAATAAATAATAAATGTAATAATAGTTTATTATAAAATATATTAGTATATGTGATAAAATGGTAGTTAAAATTGGAATAATTAAAAGTGGAAATATTGGTACTTCACCAGTATTAGATTTATTGCTTGACGAACGTGCAGACAGACCAAATATTGATGTAAGAGTAATTGGGTCTGGTGCTAAAATGAGTCCTGAGCAAGTGGAAGATATAGTTCCTAAAGTTAAAGAATTCAACCCAGATTTTGCAATATTCATAAGTCCAAATCCAGGTGCTCCAGGACCTGCTAAAGCAAGAGAAATATTATCTGGCTATGACATTCCTTCTGTCATCATCGGCGATGCTCCAGGAGCAGCTAAGAAAGATGAGATGAATGAACAAGGATTAGGTTACATAATTATTAAAGGAGACCCAATGATTGGTGCAAGAAGAGAATGGCTTGATCCAACTGAAATGGCTTCTTTCAATGCAGATGTTATCAAAGTTTTAGCTTTAACTGGTGCTTACAGAGTTGTTCAAAAAGCAATTAATGCAATTATAGCAGATGCTGAAGCAGGTAAATCATTAGAATTACCAAAAATAATCATTACATCTGAAAAAGCTGTTGAAGCTGCAGGATTTAAAAACGAGTACGCTAAAGCAAAAGCAATAGCTGCTTATGAATCCGCTGAAAAGGTTGCTGACATTGACTTAAAAGGATGTTTCATGGTTAAAGAATCTGAAAAATATATTCCTTTAGTTGCTGCAGCTCATGAATTAATTGCTATAGCTGCTAAATTAGCAACCGAAGCAAGAGAAATTGAGAAAACTAATGATACTATTTTAAGAACTCCGCATGGTGGAGATGGTTCTGTTCTCTCAAAAACAGTATGCTTAGATAAACCATCTTAAACATAGCTTACTTTTTCTTTTTTTTAATATTTTTATTACTTTCAAATATTTTTTATTTTAATACTTTTTTATTGATATTTTTGAGTAATATAGTATTTCTCCAAACTTTTGTAACATTTATTTTAAAATTTTTATTAAAAATTATTCTTTAAATTATTTAAATTTTAATTTAAAGAGATATTAAACTTTTTTAAAAATTTAATGAAAATATACTATGGTAATAAAGTTAAGAGAAATACTATACTTTCTTAATTATTTTAAGACTGTCTCAAATCTAATTGATAAGATATTTCTCCTAATCTCTTATTCTATGAATAGTCGTATATAACTAAAAAATCTTTTTTTACTTTTAATTGACGTTAGTAACTTTTAAATCCTTGGCACTATAAAAAGAGGATAGAAATTTAGAATCTGGTTTTTAGACAGAAAAAACTCAGACCATATACATGTCATCAAATTTTTAGCTTAATTTCTTAATTTTTCAATCGCGAAAATCCATCCTCTTTTTACAGTGCCAAAAAATATAAGTTAACTGAGAAATTGTTATGATACCATTAACGATTATAAGATTAATTAAAGGAAAAGATAAAGTAAATGAACTTGAAAATAAATATGGTTCTCTTAAAAATCTTAAAAGAAAATTTGAAATGGATGATGAAAATATGTTGTTATATTCTGATTTAGAAGATTGGGAATATTTCTTAAAACATTCTGAAGAAGAATTAGAAGAAGGAAAAACCATATTTATTGAGAATTTGAATTTAGGAAAAAAAGATTTCGAACTCATAAAGTTTATAAAAGATAACAATCCTAATTCTATTGGTGAATTAGCAAATCTACTTAACAAAGAAGTCAGTGAAGTTCAAAAGAAAGTTAATTATTTAGAAAATGAAGGATTATTAAATTTTAAACATGGCACTAAAAATAGTAAGATCCCCGTTGTCAATTATGATAAAATCGAAATATCAATATAAAACTTTCTTTTTTATTCAAACTTAAATTTATACATAATAAGTTAATTCTGTTGAGAGAGTGTGAAGATTTTGGCTCTTGACTAAAAAATGATAAAATATCAATCCCCACAATTTTGATAATAATTTAATTCTGTAAGTTTAATTCATGATTTTCAAACATATTAATATTATTTTTTGACTACATGTAATACAATAAGTAAAAATTTGGAATAAAGTCTTATCAGCTGAATTTGAAATATCTCAAAAATTGGGGCTGTGAAAAATCCAACTGATAAATCTATTCTTAGCTTTTCACTCTAATGTATGGTATAAGTAAAAGTTTCTTTTTAGCACTACATTAATCTTATAAAGCTCTTAAAATGCTTTAAAAAATGAAGTTGTATAAACATTAAATAAAATGTTATGGTTTCATCGGTTTCACAGACTCGGTTTTTTCTGCTTTTGAAATTCTGATGCTTCATTATAAATTTCATCTATGGTCATGTTTTTATATAAATCTCTTCTCCATTCAGTATAATCAAAGTTATCTCTTTTTATTGAAGCAATAAATCTTTCAGCATCAACTAATCCTAATTTTTTAACTAAAATATTCATGGCTTCATTTCTTATTAAAATTTCAGATTTCATGTATTATCACTCCATTATTTTGATAAATTCAATAGGATTGACTATTTTAATTTTATCTAAATCTCTATTAGTTAATTTATAATCTGTTGTTAAAAAATAAGAACATTTAGTGAATATTGCACAAGACATATGTAATGCATCATTTTCTTTTATTCCTAATTTTTGCAATTTTTTTCCTTGTTCTAATACTTCTCTGGCTAAATCACAGAATTCCGTGGCAATGTTTTCCCATATTTGAATATTTTCTCGTCTGTCTTCATAAGGATTGTCATTATTCTCATAATCTAACATAAAAGACCAAACTAAATCATATTCACCTTCATAAATTTTGTTCTGAATATATAACTTTGCAGTACTCTCTAATTCAATTTTAACTTGATTTTGATCGTCAAATGGTCTATTATAACAACATGTATCCAAATATATTTTCATTTGCTCCCCTTTCATATAATTTATTCACTCATATTTTTAATTAATTACTGTAATAAGACAATATATTTTTTTAAAATCAATTTAAATCTTTTATTATTTGATTTAATAGTATAAAACTATTGTTTTAATAAATAGCATTTTAAATAGGCAAATTTGCTTAAATTAGTAAAATAACAAAAAGTCATAGGCCATGTTTTATTTTAATAACTTCATGGTTATATAAATATTCGTTTTTTGTAAACTTTAGGCAACATCAAAAACTTGACTGAAATGATTTAATTAGTTTGTAGAAGAATTCTAATGATGGATAACTTCTATCAAATATTAAAAATCTTCATTATATTTTAAAAAGATAATATTAAATGTGTTTTTGATGTTATGGTACATTAGTGCTTTTTCATTGATTTTATATTTAATCAATGACTAAATGGTACTGTAAAAAGAGGATGATTACTTTTTTAAAATCAACATCTCTCATTATTACAACTCATCATTTCTTCAAATTTATTTTACTTATATTAAAAAAATACTTCATAGTGTATTCTATTTGAGTACTTTCCATTTATTTCTAGCTAAAATGTTTCGCGTCTTTCCTTGATTATATTTCTTCAATAGTTCTGCATTTTTCAGTGCTTTTTTTATCATATTGTTTATTATGTGATTTTCTAAAGGTGTCAAAAAATGGCTCCTGAAATTTTTGGGATATTTCAAATTCAGGTGATAAGACTTTATTTCAAATTTTTGCTTATTGTATTGCATATAGTCAAAAAATAATATTAAGCTGTTTGAAAACCATATATTAAACTTATAGAATTAAATTATTATCAAAATTGAGATGATTGATATTTTATCATTTTTTAGTTAGGAGCCAACATCTTTACACTCTCAAATCATCAGTTTCATGAATAAAAATATAATACTATTTATTTTTAAAAATAAAATAATTAAATTTATTAATTAATAATCTAATAAAATATTAGAAAGTATTATTGAAAATTAAATAAATAAAAATAAATGATTAATTACAAACTTTTTTTATTCCACTATACTTTATTTTTTAAAGCATTTAAAAACTTTATAAGATTAATACACTACTAAAAAAGACTTTTATTCATACCATACATTTGATTAAAAAATTGAAAGAGTAATTTATCGATTGGATTTCTCACAACCCCAATTTTCTTTATTGAAATTTTTTATTTCACTTAGAAAAACGAAATTTTTCCTTATTTAAAAAATATAATTTTTCAAAAGTCTTATGCAATAATAATATAAATATAAAAACAAATTATTCTATGTTATGATTAAAAGACAAACAAAATCTTACCCAAAAAAAGAGATTTATAAAATTCTTCATCCTTTGGTTAAAGCATGGTTTGATTTGAATTTTAAGGATTTTACATCTGCCCAAAAACAATCAATTGTGGATATTCATAAACAAAATAATATTCTTATATCATCACCTACAGGTTCTGGTAAAACTTTAACAGCTTTCCTATCAATTATAAGTGAACTTATATTCTTATCAGAGAAGGGTGGATTGGAAGATAATGTTTATTGTATTTATATATCTCCACTTAAAGCATTGGATAATGATGTAGATAGAAATTTAGATATTCCTTTAAAAGAAATTGAGAAAATAGCTAATTGGGATATTGGTATTAGAAAAGCTGTAAGAACAGGTGATACTACCCAATATCAAAGAAATAAAATGTTAAAAAAGCCACCTCATATTCTTATAACAACTCCTGAAACATTATCTATTTTACTTGTTGCACCTAAATTTAGAGAGAAGTTAGTAAATGTTAAATATGTTGTTGTTGATGAAATTCATAGTTTTGCTGAGAATAAAAGAGGAGTTGATTTAAATTTATCTCTTGAACGATTACAACATTTAATAGGTAATTTTACAAGAATTGGTCTTTCTGCTACGGTTTCACCTCTTGAGGAAATAGCTAATTTTTTAGTTGGTTTTGAGTATGGTGTTCCTCGTGATTGTTTAATGGTTGATGTTAACTATTTAAAAAAATTGGATATTGAGGTTATCTCTCCAGTGGATGATATTGTAATAGCTGATAGTGAAGAAACACGACTTGCAGTGTATAATCTTTTAGATGACTTAATAGATGAACATAAAACAACACTTGTTTTTACAAACACACGATCAGGAGCAGAAAGTGTTTTGTATAATCTTATTAAATTGTTTCCAGAACATTACAATATCAATAATATTATGAATCATCATTCATCTCTTTCAAAGGAAATGAGATTATTAACTGAAGAAAGTTTAAAGAAAGGAAAGTTAAAGGGTGTTATTAGTTCAACTTCACTTGAGCTTGGAATAGATATTGGATATATTGATTTGGTTGTTTTAATTAACTCTCCAAAATCTGTATCACGAGCATTGCAGAGAATCGGTAGAAGTGGACATAAAATTGGTGAAAAATCAAAAGGAAGAATTTTTGTAACAGATAGAGATGATTTAGTTGAATGTTCAATAATTTTAAAATCAATGAAAGACAACAAGATTGAAAAACTTAGAATAATTAAAAATTCATTGGATGTTTTATCACAACACATATATGGGATGGCAATTGAAAATATTTGGGATATAGATTATTGTTATGATGTAATAAGAAAAAGTTATAATTATGTTAATTTAAGTAGAGATGAATACGAAGATGTTCTTAGTTATCTTGCAGGAGAGTACATTGAACTTGAAGATAGATATGTTTATCCTAAAATATGGATAGATTATGATAAGAATATTTTTGGGAAAAAGGGTAGATTAGCTCGTGTAATTTACTCAACAAATGTGGGTACAATTCCAGATAGTTCAAATATATTAGTAAAGCTAAAAGATAATCCTATTGGAAAAATTAATCAGGATTTCATGGATAAACTTAAAAAAGGAGATACTTTTGTTCTTGGTGGTTCTATTTATAGATTTAATTACTCTAAAGGAATGACAATAAATGTTTCACCAGCATCTGGACCTCCAACTATTCCTTCATGGTTTTCAGGACAACTTCCACTATCTTTTGAATTAGCTATTGAAATTCAAAGATTTAGAAGAATACTTGAAACTAAGTTTCAAGCCAAAAGAACTAAAAAAGAGATAATGGATTTTCTAAAGGAATATCTTTATATTGATGAATTTGGAGCTAATTCAATATATGAATACTTCAATGAACAGTACAATTATGCCCTAATTCCAACTAATAAAACCTTATTAATAGAATACTACACTGGTTTTGGAGGTAGGAAGTTTGTTGTTTTCCATAGTTTATATGGGAGAAAAGTAAACGATGCATTATCTCGAGCGATTGCTTATTTAATATCTGAAAGGTATAAGGTAGATATTACAATTTCAATATCTGATAATGGATTTTATTTAAGTAGCGATAGTAAGATTTATGGATTAGAAGGTTTTAAATCGTTAAAATCAGAAACTTTTAAAGATACTCTTATTAAAGCTATTGAAAAAACCGAAATCTTATCAAGTAGATTTAGACATTGTGCTGGGCGTTCATTAATGACTCTTAGAAAATATAAAGGTAGGGAAAAATCAGTTGGAAGACAGCAAGTTAGAGGGAAAATATTAAAAAACTTTGTTGAAGAGATTGATAACGATTTTCCAATTTTAAAAGAATCTCGAAGAGAAGTCATCGAAGATTACATGGATGTTGATAATGCTAAAAAAGTCATTGAACAAATTGAATCAAAAGAAATAGAGATAAAAACTATAAATACAATAATTCCATCACCATTTGGATTTAATCTTGTATCTCAAGGTTACTTAGATGTTTTATCACCAAACAATAAAGCGAGTTTTGTAAAAAGGACCCATAAAGCTATTCTTAAAAAAATTAAAGAAAAACTAAATGATGATTGAGGAATAAATATTGTGAAAACTTTTTAAATCTAAAGTTAGAAAATAAGTTTAAAAATTGAGACTGTCTAACAATTATTTTCATCAAAATTTTTAAGTCTTCTATTCCACAAATAAACATGTTAAGAAATTTTAAATTAGAATTAAATTATAAAATAATGATTATATTTAAATTAAAATAGTATTATAAATTTATATTCATTTTAGAGATTATTATTAAAATTTTAATTTTAAAAATTAGAAAAATAAAGTTTTTATTTAGTGAAAGTTTTTATTTCACTTAGAAAAGCGAAGCTTTTCTTTAATTTAATAATTTAATAAAAAGCAAAAAATTGTATCATTAGGCGATCTCAATTTAAGAATATATTATTCTTTTATTTATAGTAAGAAACTTGAATTTTGGTAATCATTGTTTTCAATTTTCTTTTAAATTCAATTTTTTTAATTAAATTTCTTATTCTTAAGAAATACTTAGAATAAAACATTTAGATTTTAAATTATAGTAGTTTTGATAAAGTTCTTAATAAATAATTTTTTTAAAAATAAATATTATTAAAATATATTTATTTAAAATTAGTTATATTAATTAAAATAAATTTATATTAATTAAAATTTAAAATTATAGATTTTTATAAATTAATATTTGAAATTAAATAATTTAATAAAAAAGATTATAATCCAAAATTTAAGAACTTTTCCAAAATGACTATAAAATATACTAATTTAAAATTACTTATATTAATCAAAATATATTTACACTATTTAAAATTTAAAATTATGGATTTTCATAAAGTGATATTTAAAATTAAATAATTTAATAAAAAAATTTATCATTCAATT
>JAITOM010000068.1 GCA_031289975.1 Methanobrevibacter sp.
CCCCATTATTCTTTTATGCAGTAACTAAATTAGTAATCATAACAGGAGCATTAATATCATTAATAATATTTGCATTAGTTTCCTTAACAACCTCTTTATTATGAATAGGTAAAGTAAAAATCGAATTAACAGAAATCCTATCATTAGTTACTACAATATGCAATTCAATTTTAATAATTTTTTTAAGACTATATTTATTATTAACTATACCTAAAACATGTGAAGCATTAAGTATTTCAAGGGCTATGAACTTATTTTCTTTATTTAAATCCATTATAACATTATTGTTTAAGGATACAGACTTTTCATATTCATACTCTGGTACTTTAATCATTAATGCATCTACCGAAGCATCATACTCATAATCAATGGGATTAATTTTAATTTTATTTGGTCTAATTTCATTCATGTTTAATCATCCTCCTTTTCTTCAGGGAATGTAGTAACTAATCTAATTTCACTAATACTTTTAATGAAAATCACAACTACAAGATTATAATTATCAGTATGTTCATAAGTTATTCTGAATTTATTATCTTCACTAAATTCGATATTTAAAGGAACACTATTGTTAATTATATTATATATTGTATCATAATTACAATATTTCTCTCTTTCTTTAATCCTTTTAATAAAATGTGATGATTTGGATATGTTTACATTTTTTTTATTTCTTAATTTTTGAAGTATACCCTCCATTTCTGATTCTGTGAATTTTACCATGATTATTTATTAGAATCCTTCTATTTTTATTTGCTAAGATTAATATGGGATAATACATTTAATAATGATTATTAATACTATTACTTTTATAATGCTCCAATTATCTTCTTTGAGCAATATCAAATCGCTCTTCTAAATTTTTATAAAAAGTATTAAAAGTATCTTTAGACATACCAAAGAAACTACATCCTCCACAACAATTATTTTGAGATTGAAGATAAAATGTATCTCCCCATTGAGTATAAATAGCTATTACAGGATTCTGTAAACAAGCAGACTCTTTTTTAATACTACTAATTTTATTATAATAAATTTTAGTTTCTGATTGAGTGCCAATACCTCTCCAAAACCAACTGATACCTTCAGAACTAATAAAAATAAAAATAATACCAGTTATAAATCTTAAAATATTATTGCTTTCTCTTAAATTATATAATTGAGTAAATCCATCAATAAAACAAGGCATTATTTAAAATGTACCTATTAAAACATATATTAAATTATTATAATAAATTTCAAAAAATAAACTTAAAACAGTGAATATTAATAAACTACTATACAATCCAGTACATCTTGCACAAACAGGAAAATACTTAAAACTTCTATCTGGGCGTTGATGACAAAATAATCCAAATATATTATATAATTTAATTAAATTTATTTTTATGAACTTCCATTAATTTTTAGTGATAAAATTTTATATATTGGTAATAACTTCCCATATTATAAGTGTTAATATATTAGTTTTATAATGCTCTCTAATAGAATATATTTATATACTCAAAAATTTAGAATAATGATTACATTAAATTAAAGTAATTTTTCTAATAAGGGAAAGAGTCATAGGTGTTACAGCACCTTACATTTATCAATTAGATGGTTAATAGAAAAAGAGATACCGACAAAATTGATACAATTTTCATAACCATATATAATACTTATGAATGATTTAAGTATATAAACATTACCTTTACACGAGGATATCAAAAAGTGTGGAAGTTTTGGATTTTTATTTAATGATGAAAACCTAAAATAATGATAAAAATCCACAATTTTTGATACCTTCCATTACACTAATTAGCTTAATAAACCTAAAAAA
This sequence comes from Methanobrevibacter sp., assembly GCA_031289975.1. Classification (GTDB taxonomy): domain Archaea; phylum Methanobacteriota; class Methanobacteria; order Methanobacteriales; family Methanobacteriaceae; genus Methanovirga. The sequence goes on from JAITOM010000068.1 coordinate 1,823, forward strand.
TTGCTTAGATTGAGCTATGTAAGAATATTTGCTCATTAAATACTCTTTTTTCATGAAAACATCATATAAGATAATCATAGCTTAATAAATAATAATTAAGATGGTACTATAAAAGAAACAAAATGAAGCAAATAAATTTAAATTTTATTAAGTCATTACAGAGAAAATGAACAGTAGTTCATGATACTCCAAGAAGTAAGTATTAATACGGTAGGAAACTTGAATTTTAGAAAAATCATTGTTTTTAATTTTCTTTTAAAATTAATTTTTTTAATTAAATTTCTTATTTTTAATGAATAATTAGAATAAAACATTTAGATTTTAAATTAATAAAAATATAAAAAATAATTTTTAAAATTAAAATATTTCAATAAAATTAAAAAATTTTGAAATTATCAAAAATTTGGTTTTTGACTACCAATAAAGAAAACAAAATAATATTGTTAGAATATTTAATAAAAGAGGATTAACATGGATCATACAAAAGCTGAGAACTTGTTAAATGAACTATTTGATAATAAATTTAATCAAAACAAATTTGAATTATTTTTAACTGAACTATTTAATGGATTTAAACCAATAGGAGGAAAAGTTAATTTTGAAAAACAATATAATGAATATGTTGAATCAGTTAACTATTTAGGCTTACATCATGATAAAAATAGTCGTGAAAACTTAGCTATTTATGTTGTGAAGCTAAAAAAGAATTCATCAAGAGATAGAGCCAGAGTAATGCAAAGAAATTTAATTGGTATGCTATTAGATCAATATAAAAGAGATGCAGGTCTTGTAGCTTTTTACAGCGGAGACCAAGAAGATTGGAGATTTTCTTTTGTAAAAGTAGATTATGAAATTGATAGTGAAACAATAAATGTTAAAAAAACATTCAGCTCAGCAAAAAGATTTTCATATTTAACTGGTCCTTATGA
>JAITOM010000104.1 GCA_031289975.1 Methanobrevibacter sp.
TGTGAGAATTTTTTTCTAATTCCATATACTACTATATATCAGTATTAGTATATATACTTTTCGCTTTTAGTTACAAAAATTCATCTACAACTTAAAAAATAGAAAATTTTTTTGAAGTCACAGTTTTCTTTTTGTGATTATGATAAAATCTTATAATGTTATTTTTAATTATTTTTATTATTCAAGTAATCTAAAATACTATCTAAAAGTATTTTTGCCCCCATATTTTTAATATCGGCCACAGGTAAGTTATATTTTGAAAAATCATCGAGAGTTATATTATCATCGGCATTAATTAAGTTTATAGATAAAGCAATTACTTTCGTTGGTTCAACTGCTTCAATAGCTTTAATTTCATGATCAATTCCTCGTGGATACCTATAAGGATGATTTGGTCTATGACAAACTATTGTAGCATCTGGTGCAGCACCAATTAATATAGAAGCTGATAGTCCCCGAGGATGAGGATTTTTAACCTCAGTTAAACTTGATTGTCCTTCAATAAAAATTATTTCAGGGGATTTCTTTTCTTCAACAGTTTTTATTGCTTGTAATATTGCAGAACTAATATCCATAGCTGAAAGACTTCCTGCCCTAAAATTCATGTCAGTTGGTTTTTCTATTCCCATTTCATCAGTAGATATGATTCCTACATTGATTCCTCTTTTTATAGCTTCTTTTCCTAACAATCTTGTTGTGGTTCTTTTACCACATTCTTGAGAAGTTCCTCCAACAAAAACAATTGATGCTTTTGGTTTATATGATATTTTAGGTAAAATTTCACAACATTTTTCTGGTCTAATTCCAAAGATTTTCTCAATAATATCTAAACGGGGATTAATTTCTTTTAAGATAACATTTTTATCTTTTGCTAACTTTAACAAAGATGGATTTTCCATTAATGGAAGTGATCTAAACGAAGATACAACATTTTTTCCTGTTGAAATAGCTTGAACCGCATACATTAATGCTGTTCCTTCTGCACCTATTGGTAACATGATAGCTACGGTTTTAGCATCTGTACTTTTAATTAGAGATAAAAGATCTGGTGAAACATTAGATCCACAAAAAGATTTTTTTTGCTTTTGTTCATCATTATCCACAAACCCAACAGCTCTAATCCCTTCAAAATTGGAAAATTTCTCTCCTCCCCCACCACATCCAATTATTATATATGGATTAAGTTCTTGAAGTTCTTTAACTGAGCGTATAGTATACAAAAAATCACATCTTATTTGTCTTTAATTAATAATAACTTGATTTTAATCATTGAATGATTTTATATTCATCCAAATAATACAGAACACATATTATAAACATCGATGAATACAAGATATTATTATTAATTAAATATACAATTTATTCATTATATGTAAATATAAACTTCTAAAATATATAATCATTAATGGAAAATCTCTTAAATTTTAAAATGATAATTTTTTTATTAAGTTATTTAATTTTAAATATTACTTCATTAAGATCTGTAATTTTAAATTTTAAATAATATGAGTATATTTTAATTAATATAAATAATTTAAATTAATATTTTTTAATAATATTTATTTTTAAAAAAATTATTTATTAAAAACTTTATCAAAATCACTATAAATAAAATTAAATAAAAATATATAGTTTAATACTAAAAGTTTGATAAAAATAAATTATTAATATTTTTATTTATTATTCATATAATTTATTTATAATTTGTATTTTATAAACTAATAAATAGTTTAAATAATATTTTTAATAATAAAGGCTATTTAAATCTTAAATTATAAAATAAGATATTTCATTATTAAATAAATCTTTATAATTATTTTCAAACTTTAAGATTTAAACTATAATTAAAATTTATATATATTAACAAAAAATATCCACATATTGATAAAATGAAAGCATTGATTGTTATTACTGGAAGAGGAATGGGTGGAGATGCTGTGAATGCACTGAATATTATTAAATCATTAGAAGATATAAATATTCAATGCGAAATAGCTTTAGATGTTAATGCATCAGGATTATTATTTAAAAAAAATGGTTATTCATGGCATAAAGTTCCTGTACCTCAAGCAGGAGGTCATGCAGCCACCAAATTAAATATAATAAAAGCAGGGATAAAAACATTGAATGCAGTTTTCAAAACAAGAAATTTAATTAAAAAATTAAAGGTTGATATTGTTGTTGGAGTAATCGGTGGAGGAGCCATTGTAGGTTGTATTTCAGCTAAATTAGCAAAAATTCCAGCTGTTGGAATAATTGATACTCCATTAGATACAAAAATTTGTACAAAATTAAATGAATGTATTGTTTTACCAGAAGCAGGATTGTTTAAACAAAAAATTATTCCTAAAAATGTTCATAAATCCTATTTTCCATTGACAAAAAGGATTGGAAAAGGTGATATTGAAAAAGCAATAGCAAAAATTAAGGAACTTGATAAAAATAAAATATTTGATGAAACCAAACCAAGCCTACTTTTTTCTTCTGGTTCTTCCTTATTTAAAGGAACCATGATATGCTTATCTAATTATTGTAAATATCTAAAAGAAAATAATAGGTTAAATGATTATAACCTCATTTTAATCGGTACCCCTCTTAAAGAAGAATATTTAAACTTAATAGATGAAAAACAAGTTATTAACTTAAAATACATAAATTGGATAAATGATCTTTACGAATTAATTGATTTAGCTATTTTAACAGATGATGGTGTAATGATTCAAGAATCTATTGCTTGTGAACTTCCAGCTGTTGCATTAACAAGGGTGAAATATGGAAGATATCATAATATGGAAAGCATATTTTCAGGTGCAATTTTAGAATCAGAATTAGATCAAGGTAATAATAAAATTGATGAAGCTTTAAGAAATTTAGATAATTTAAAAAATAATTCAAAGAAGTATGGCAAAGAAATTATATCTGCGGGTGAAAAAATAGCTAAAATTATTCGCAAAGAAGCTGAAAAATAATTTAATTTAAATAATAACTTGTTGAACTATATATGCTTAGAGGAGATGTGTTAATTGATTAAAAAGGCATTTATAACTGATTGTGAAGGGCCTATATCTTTAAATGATAATGCTTATGAGCTTTGCAAAGAATTTATTCCTGATGGTGATGAATTTTTCAAAGTTGTAAGTAGTTTTGATGATTATTTAGTAAGTGTTAATCATGAAAACTATAATGCTGGTGATACCTTAAAATTAATAGCTCCATTTTTAAAAGCTTATGGACTTAACAATGAAAAAATTTTTGATTTTTCTAAGAAAAATTTATCTTTAGTCAATGGTGCAAAAGAAACTATGAATTATGCAAAGAAGAATATAATTTCGTATATAGTTAGTACAAGTTATGGTCAATATATTGAAAGCCTATCCAATAATATTAACTTTCCATTTCAAAATACATTTTACACATCATTGAATCTACTATTATATGGTTCAATCAAAAATGATGAAAAAAATTTATTGTTATCATTTAAAGATGAAATTTTAAATGGTGATTTTAATCGCAACTATGAGATTTTCTTTAAAGAAATTCCTAAATTAGAGGCATATAAAATAATTGAAAATACAAAAACCATTGGTGGTTTAGGTAAAAAAATAGCTATTGATAAAATAATAACAAAAGAAGATTTACTTACTAAGGGTGTAATGTATGTTGGAGATAGTATAACTGATGTTGAACCATTAAGATTTGTTCGTGAAAATGAGGGATTAGCTATTTCATTCAATGGAAATGAATTTGCCTTAAAAGAATCTGAAGTGATTGTAGTCTCTGATGATACAGTTGTAACTTCAATTTTATTAGATTTATTTGGAAGATACAATAAGAATTATTGTTTAGAATTTATAAAAACATATTCCTATGATCCTCAAAAAGCTTTTGAAAATTTGAGAATGAATTTTTCCTTAATGGACAAGTTTAGAGAAGTTTTTAAGGATAAAGAAATTCCAATAATTGAGATTATTGATGATGATAACTTTGATTATCTTCTTGAGAAGAGTATGGAAATGAGAAAGAAGATTCGAGGCAATAATATTGGAGAACTTTCTTAATAATATTTTTTAGAGTATAATTAATTGAGTGGAGATTTAATGTCATATAATAAAGTAGAAGATACCTTTTTTGAGGCATTCGATGGAATTTATACAAGGTTACTTATAACTGCTGATGATAAGGATACATTAAAACAAGCAGCTTATGATTCAACAGCTACACCTGGAGCTGTTATTGGAAGAATTGAAGGTGGAGTTGAGGGTTTTATTGATGAAAATAAAACTCCAGATAATAGAATTGGTGCTATTGCTCAATATTGGTTTAATTCTCATGATTTAAAAAAATTTGAAATTGAATTGTCCTATAGAATACGTCAAGATATTCTTGTTAAACCATTTACCTCTGTTTTTAATTTAACTCCTAATCCTAAAGGATTTATTAATATGATGAAACATGTTGGAAATTGTGGTGATGGTTACCAATGGGAAGAGAAAATCTCTGATAGGAATATGATTAATATCCCAATAGCTGTTCCAGATTTCAAAATAGAGCATGAAATAGCTTACTCTGAAGGAATTATGGGTGCTAACTTTTGGTATATGTGTAATGAGAAGAAAGCTGTTGTTGAAGCAGGACGAATAATTATTGAAGCTATTAATGATATTGAAGGAGTTATAACTCCTTTTGGAATATGTTCTGCTGCTTCTAAAGTTAAAACTAATTATCCTTGGATTGGTCCTACAACTAACCATCCATATTGTCCATCACTAAAAAAAAGGCTTGTGAATGAATCTAAAGTTCCAGATAATGTTAAATATATTCCTGAAATTGTTGTTAATGGTGTTAATAAAGAAAGTATTAATAAAGCTATTAAAATAGCTATTGATTCTATTGTTGATAGAGAAGATATTGTAAAGATTTCAGCGGGTAACTTTAATGGTGAGTTAGGAAATTATAATTTTAAATTACTTGATATTTTAAATACAAATAAAATATAGTCATATTTAATTATAGTTAAATTTCAAGTGCAAATATTAATGTTGAGACATAGATTTCAAGTGTAAATATTAAACTATAGTGTATGAAATAATGTTTGTAAGTAAAGAAAAACTTCGTTTTTCTAAGTGAAATAAAAAATTTCACTAAAGAGAGCAAGACATAATCCTATAAGACATTAAATTCCTTTATTTTTCATTAACATTATCTTATTCAGATTATATTTTAATTTCAAGCATCCTATCCAATTTTCATTCATTAATTTTTTTTTATGCATTGTTTGATTCGGTGAATTGATTTATAGATTATTCAATCTTGAACACTTAAAAGTTTCATTATTGAAATTCAATTAGGAAACTGGAAATCTTAGATTTTATTAACTTATCTTCGATAACAAATCTTGATTTTTTAAATAATATAATTTATGTGGCGTGTGAAGTTTAAATAATTTTTATAGTGGTTTAAGGAGAACTAAAAAATGAATATGGAATAAAGAGAGTGAACTAAAATTGATAGCTTAAATTATGGGAATAATAAGTTATTTATTGGATTAAATTCTACAAAAAAAGATCTTGAATAAAGAGCAGTGAAAAAAAG
>JAITOM010000187.1 GCA_031289975.1 Methanobrevibacter sp.
AATAAATAAATTTTATAATCAAATCATGATTTTTTAAATTAAGACACACAATTATAATTTTTTAATAAAAAATAAAAATAATTCATATTTTAGTTAATATAATACTTTTAAGAATATAAAACTTATTATATTAATAATTAAGGGATATAACACCCATTATATTAATGATTGATGAGGTAATAAATTGTTTAGTGAGGAAATGATGTTATGGGTAAATCTTACGAGAAATTAAAGTTATTGGAAGATATTGCTTTCAAATATTTCTTTGGACAAGAAATAATGAAAAATAATACTGAATATTTAGTAAACACAATATTAGAATTCAATGATATGAATTTAAACGGATCAATGAACATTGCGGAGAATAAAGCTATAACATTACCAATTTATGATGGCAAAACATTAAAATTTGATGTTGTAGGTTTCAATGATTATGAAGTCATTGATATTGAAGTTGAAAATAGGAAAAAAGGCAATTATTTATGGAGAATAGAAGCATATGCTTCAGCATTGCACCTTGAAAACTTTAAAAGAGGAGAAGAATATGAAGATTTTAAAACAACCATAACAATCAATATTCTTGATTATAACTTAGTTAAGGATGGCAAATTCTTTGAATATCAAACAACAACATTTGGAGATAAAAATAAATCAAATGGCAAAATAAATCACTACCTTATTCAACTACCTAAATTTAGAAAGCATATAAAAAAATTAATAAAAAAGCAGGGATTAAAACATTTCATAAACTATTTATATGATAAAAAACTATATAGATTATTACTGTTCTTAGATAATAAAACAAATGATAACATATTGAAGGAGGTTTTAAAAATGGATGCTGTACTATCAGATATTAATAATCAAAAAACATATGTAGAAGAAAATAAGGAAGGATCAAAAAATATGAAAGAATTCCTTATAGAATATAAAAAACATAATCAAGAAACTATAAATTGGAATGAAGTAAGAGCCGACGGCAAAAAAGAAGGTAAGATTGAGGGTAAAATTGAAGGATTAAAAGAAGGTAAAATTGAAGGATTAAAAGAAGGAGAAATTAAAGGGTTAAAAAAAGGTAAAATTGAAGGATTAAAAGAAGGAGAAATTAAAAAAGAAAAAATAATCATTGAAAACATGAAAAAATATGGTTTATCAGATGAAGAGATAAATAAAATAATAAGTATTAAATAATTTATTTTAAAGAGTTGGGAACATTTATCATCCACTACTTTCTTTAAATAATTTAAATATATGGTAATGTAAAATGGTATAGTTTTCAAAGATCTTAAACATGATTTTGAAAGATACATTGGTTATCTTAAAGATGAAAATATAGAAAAGACAATGAATAAATTAGAAAACTTTTCCCAGAGCAATTAAAAAATTATTAACTTCAATTGATGGTAAAAAAGATTTTTTATCCATACGTAACCATATTTGGAACAAAAAATTTGGAAAAATAGCTTATCAGTTGAATTTTACATAGCCCCTAAAATCATTATTTTTAATTTTCTATTTTGTTAAATTTCTTATTGTTGAAAATTTATTTTCAAATTAGGAGAATTTATTCTCCGTTTTTAAGAAATAGTTGAAATAAAACTTTCAAATTTTAATTTAATAAAAACATAAAGAATAATTTTAAAAAGTAAAATATTTTAATAAAATTAAAAAAATTGAAAATGCTAAAATTTGGTTCTTGACTATAATTAATGATTTTTATAAAATTAGGAATGATATTCTTTCAAGTTTTTCTTTGGAATTTCTATCTTTATTTCTTTCAATATTACTTATTCTATAACACTATTTTTAGTTGTGTACTTTTATTTTGCTATTTTTTCTAATTTATTATAGGGATTAAATATATATTTCTAATATTTTTGTCATTGTTATTATTAATCATTATATGAGCTTAATTTAAATTTTAGTAAGTTAGTATCTATTTCAATTACTATTGTACTTGTCGCCATTTTATCACCCATTTCTAATGTATTCTTACTATCTCTTTTCTATTATCAAAGTGTTCATCAAATGAAGCTATTTCATTTATTCTTAAGTCTTCCATTAATGCCATATATACACAATCAAAGAAAGGTATTCTTTTTTTAAATTTAAGAATTTCATTCATAGCTTTATCATAAACTTCAGTATCATTTAGAATAGTATAGTTTCCATTTAAATCTTCATAAACATAAGATAATATTTTTTTATCTTGTTTTAGCTTTATATTTAGAACAGTTATGACTTCTGCGATTACTAATTTGGATATTATCTTTTCTTGGTTTTTAATATTTTTAGCTATTTCTAATGCTCTTTCATGATATTTATTAGTTTTAATATATAGAGTTGATTAAATAATTAGCATCTAAAAAAATCATGTTTTCAATACTCCATTTTTCTTATTTCATTTAAAGCTTTTCCTGTATCGAATGGTTTTTTTGTTTCAATTATTCCTGCCATTTTTAGGAATTTTTCAGGATCAGGGTTATATTTCTCTGCATTTGCCATTGTTATTTTTCCATTACTTAACCTTTTTATTTTTTCTTCAATGGTTTCAGTATTTTTTAGTGCTTTTTTTATCATATTGTTTATTATATAGTTTCCTGTTGTGCCTTTTGTTTTTGCTATTTTATTAATGCTTTTTAATAAGTTAGTATCTATTTTAATTGTTATTGTACTTGTTGTCATTTTATCACCATTTTCTAATCTATTCTTATTATTCTATCTACTTTATCGAAATCCTTATCAAATGATACTATTTCAGTTATTTCTAAGTCTTTCATAAGCGAGATATATATACAATCATAAAGAAATTCTTTTTTTTATATATTATAATTTTGAGAGTGTCAAAAAGTGTGGAGGGGTTGAAAAATTTCGGGATTTTATATATAAAGAAACCCAAAAATAACGATAAAACTCATGATCTTAAAATTTTTATTCATTCTTTATCTATTTTTAGTTTTATATTTAAAACAATCACTATTTAAGTGATTACAAGATTAGACATTAATATTTATTGGTTTTTAAATATTTTAAGGCTCATGCACACGACACATAGCAAAATTTTTAATTAAGTTAAATTGAAAATAGCTATATTATTATTTTAGATGTATTTACATTATTATTAATATAATGATATCTACATTTAATTTAAATGATTTTTATAAATTTTATCAAATTTGTCATATATTAGATGCATGAGCCTAAGTATTAAATAATTTATTTTAAAGAGTTGGGAACAATTATATTCTCTTTAAAATAATGATATTATTATTGTTAATTTTAAAAATATTAGTTTACATAAATTATTAGTTTTAAAGGTTTAAAAAATTAATTCATGAATGTAATATTTAATTTTAGTAAATATTTTCAATTAAACAGAGTTATAACAAAAAATTAATCTTATTTTTAAGTAGGTTATAATTTAAAACATAATCTATAGTATTTGATGCCGATTTTAGGGTTGAAAACATTTTTTGCCATCCTAAACCATCAGTTATCCAAATAAACTCCATTCCAGTATTATTTATTTTATTTTGCAAATCAATATAAGCATTTGCTGTTTCAATTGGTTTACTACCAGTTGTACTATAAAAATTACACTCAAAAAGGAATTCGGGATGACTATTTTTGTATAAAACAAAATCAAATCGTTTATTTCTATCAAGATCAATAGAACTATCTTCTTCAATTAGATTATATTCTGGTTTACTCACAATAGCTTCTTTTAGTAATTCTTTAACAATAGCTTCAAAAATATGACCACTCCTATTTTTTCGAGCATTTGTATCTAAACCTACTTCAGTTCCAGTTAAATAAGAATATAAGTCATCTATTCCTGTAAAAAGATTCAATAATCCAGTTTTTTTTGAAAAATTAACTACTTCTTCAATGTCAAAATTTTTAGAAAAATTAATAATTTTGCTTGTTTTTTCTTCACTATCAAAAACATCGAATTTTGTATCTCGTATAGCTAAAATTGTAGGAAGTAAAGGAACACATTCTGGATACTTGTTTAATATTTCTCTAAATTTTTCTTCTACATTTTCAGTCTGAATCTTACTTAATGCATTTAATATGCTGATTTCAACTATTTTATCCTCTAATTTAGAAAAAACTTTTTTCCAGTCTACAAAATACTCATATGTGCGATTAGTATTTAATAAAGTGTCTAAAAAATCAATATTATATTCTTCTATGTTTTTATATCCTAATTTTTTGTAATTTACCAATTTTCAACCTCGATTTTAATAATTTCTAACTATAATTTCATTAATTGGCCCTCTTTTTTTGGCATTAGAATTGATAAATCTTTTTGCTTTGACTCGCACAATGTTGTAATTAGAATACAATTCATCAAAAAAATCATCGTTTTCATCCTCATTTTTTGGATCAGAATTACTTAAAATAGCTTTTGCTCCTTTATCAGTGATTTTATCGAAATATTGAGCTAATTCTTCTTGTTCTTTATCATTAAATTCATTTTCTGAATAGCTTGTGAAATTTGATGTCTTATTTAATGGTCTATATGGAGGATCGAGATAAACTAAAGACTCATTATTAATTAAATCTTTGGATGTTTTAAAGCTACAATTAAAAATTTTAGCTATTTGTAAACATTCAGAAACATTCCTAATATTCTTAGAATCACAAATTTTAGGATTTTTATATCTTCCCATTGGAACATTAAATTCTCCATTTTTATTTAATCTAAAAAGACCATTAAAACACGTTTTATTTAAAAAAATAGTATAAGCTGCTCTTTTGACATGATCAGGAGAATATTTTTCAAAATTGAATGATGGAACATCGTCATTAAACTTCTTTCTAATGTCTAAAAAGTATTCTTTTCTATCAACATCATTTTTTGCTAAGAAATTTTTTTCCATTTTCATTAAAAGATTTATAAGATCTTCTGGATCATTTTTTACAGCATTGTATGCTAAAATTAACTCTTTATTAATATCATAAAGAAAAGCTTCCTTAATGTTATAAGCACCCACTAAATAAAAAAATATAGCTCCTCCACCAACAAAAGGTTCAAAATAATATTTAATTTCTTTAGTTTTTTTGATTTCTTTAGGTAAAGAAGATTCAATATCCTTTATAAGTTGTGTTTTTCCACCAGCCCATTTTAAAAATGGTTTTACTTCAAACTTTTGATTATTATATAAATCTATTTGCATGGGAATAATTCCTACTAAACTAATCTTTAAGTAAAATACTTGTAAAAAATCGTGAAGAGATCTGTGATTTTATAAGTTAGAAAATTTCTAATTTTCTTTATTTTTTAATGATATGGGGTTGAGATACGATTATTTCAAGAAAAATCCAAGGTTGCTGAATTTGAATTAAATATAGAATAATTTTTTAAATCTAAAAATTCAATTAATATTTTTTTATTTTCTCAAACAAACTTAAAATTAAGATTTATAGTGGATATAAACAAGTTTAACTCAAATTCGAAATTGACAAAATGTAAAAATATGGTTTGTGATCCAGCTTCATATTTATTTTTAAAAAAGCTATTTATTAAAAACTTTATTAAATGCATTATAAGTTTAACACATAATTTTTTGCAAAGTCACCTTGAAACTTTGATATCTTTAAGTTTTAAAATCCATTTAATCCAACTATAAATAGTTGAAGCCCTTCTTTTATAGGTTTCTTCAGAATTAATATTATATAATTTAGATTTTTTCATATACTCAACAATAATATCTTTTGAAGGTATTTCTCCACATTTAACATAATATTTAAAAGAAATGTTAAAAACATCATGCTTTAAAATACATTCAACAAGTTTTAATTGCTTTTCTTTAAAAGGCATTGCAAATATTTCTTTACCTTTTTTAGATAAAGAATAAATTCCATTTCCAAATTTTTCAACTAAACCTAAATAAACAGTTGCATTAGCATAATAATCGCTTTGTCTTTCATTAAAAGAATATTTATTAGATATTTGATTTTTATTCAATTTATTTCCTTTTAAATATTCGCAAAGACTGATTACTCGTTCAAAAGAATCCGCTTGGGGAAAAGGAACTTTAGGTTCTGAAATAATATTAACCGACTCATAAACATTTATAATATCATTTAAAAGAATATTATCATCATAAAGTAAATAATGGGAATGTTTTTCTAATTTTATAGAATTATAAGAATTATTATCCTTAAATGAATATTCATATAAACTAAAATGATCATTTGAATAAAATAAAAAAATATTTTTTATTTCTTTTTCAATAATATTATTAAAAGCTCTGAATGGATAATATAGTTGTCTTATAAGGAAATCTTCTGGATAACCTATTTTAGCTTCAAATAATGATAGATAATCATGCCCTTCATAAGCACCATCTATTTCCATTTGAGAATTAGAAACACTAATATCGAGTTTTTCACCATTTTTTTTAGTAACATAGAAATCAAATTCTTTTGAACTTTTTCTACCATTAATTGTAGAAACCATCTCTTCATCATCTATAAAATCTTGTATAATACCTATTATTGAAGCAGTATTTAATGCTACGGATTCGGAATATATGTCTCTAATATCAATACTTTTGATATAATTAGGAAAACCATTAGAAATAGCTTTATATGAAGAAAAAGATTCAGTTTCATGATGAGAAATAAAATCTGAAATAATGTAGTCCCCTCGTGTAATAGGTAATAATGATAAAGCATTTTCTTTGAATATATTTGGTTTTGAATCAGATTGATCAAATTTGGTCATTAATATAGGTTCTCTATATTTTTTAATTTGTTTTGCAGAAATTGCAAATCTACCATTATCTTCAATTTCTGACAATATGTTATACTCTTCAAAAAGTAACTTCCAAAAATCATCATTCAATGTCATAATTTCTTATACCTCATGATACAATACAATTATAAATGGTGTCAAAGTGGAGGTTTTGTAAATTTTGGATTTCATATATAAAGAAAACCTCAAATTTTGATAAACCTCCACAAAAGTTTACAACTTCCAATTATATTTTATAGAACATTATTATTAATATATTTTGTCAATAACTATAGTGTTTTGTGAAGTTATAGTAATTTTTGAAAAGTTCTTAAATTTTGGATTATAAAATTTTTTATTAAATTATTTAATTTTAAATATTATTTTATAAAAATCTATAATTTTAAATTTTAAATATAATTTAATCAATATTAATCATTTTAAACTAATATATTTTAAACTAATATATTTTAAACTAATATATTTTAAACTAATATATTTTAATAATATTTATTATTTAAGAAAATTATTTATTAAGAACTTTATCAAAACCACTATATCTATTTTTATCTTCAAAAAATTTTTTATAAAGTATTTTTTAAAAATTGATATTTATCTTTTAAATTAAAATTAAAACATTATGAATCAATTTAAATTATAAATATTTATAGTGTTTTGCAAAATTATTTTCTTTTATTTATATATTAATTTATTTAAAATTCAATTAAATATTTGCAATCAGAAATTATTTTTATTTCTTTAAATTATTTGAATTAAATTTAAAAGAGTAAATATTAATATTTAATAAAATTAATTTGCAAAAAATTTTTTGAATTAATATAAAAAATTAATTATACAAAACACTATAATTGAATTTATATAAATTAAAAATAATTAATTTCACATAACATCATAGTTGAAGGGGCACTGTAAAAAGAGGATGGAAATTCCCAATTTGGAATTTGGATTTTAGCATAAAAGCATTAAGCCCATATAGATGTCATTAAACTTTTATCAAACTTTTATCGTCTGTTTTCAATTTTTCAATTGTGAAAATCCATGCTAATTTTACAGTGCCGTTGAAAGTTAGAATTTTTGTATTTAAATAAAACGAATTAATTATACAAAACACTATATATAGATTAA
>JAITOM010000190.1 GCA_031289975.1 Methanobrevibacter sp.
TAATATTTTTTAATATCTTATTAAATTATTAATTAATAAATTTAAATATTTTATTTTTTAAAATAAATAATATTATATTTTTATTTATGAAATTGATAATTTAGAGATATTTTTAAAAAACTCATTACTTAAAAACATTTTTTAGTTCACTATATATTAATTTATAAAATATGAATAAGTTACATGAATAATAGAAATTGTCCAACAATTCAATTTTTTGAATTTTATTAAATTTTTAGACTATCAAACTAATCTTTAAAATGAATATAAATTCATAGTATAATTAAATTAATATTATTTTATAAGATTAAATCCTGATTAAAGTTTATTAACTAAAAGAAAATTTAAATTCATTGCTCTAAATTGAAATGCTTATTTTTTAAATCAACTTCATGTCTATTTAATTTTACTATAATTTCTGCAATAAGACCATCTAATAAAGTACTGGATGACACATCAAATATAGTGTCAATATGTGTTATTTCTAAATAACTACCATTTTCTTCATAGATACTATGCTCCATGTAATCATTATTTAAATCATTTTTTCTCAAATTCAAAATAATATCAGATAATTTAGCTATTTTAGAGTTAGGATTAGAAGTTAAAAGTAAAACTTTACAACCAAGAGCTTTGGCATCTTTAGCATTTACTAATCCAATTGCTGATTCACCAGACCCTGATATAATAATTAAACAATCTTTTTCAGTAATACGAGGCGATGTTATTTCATCCATAAGAAATGAATTAAAACTCAAATGGGCTAATCTCATACAGAAAGCACTGCCTACTAATTTTGATCTTCCTGAACCTGTAATAAAGATAGTCTCTGAAGAAAATATTGTTTTAGTGAATTCTTTGATAATATTTAAATCTAAATGTTCAACATTATGTTTTAAACTATCAAGTATTTTTTCAATAATAACATTGATTAAATGAAATTTTTCATTGTATTCATTACTTTTCATGTATTTAATATTGTTAGAATCAATAGCAGAATCAATTTCATTTTTTTTAATAATAAGATTACATTTACTACATTTTAAGTATGATGATTCAGATAACCCTAATGTTCTTAATGGATGTTTACACTTAGTACAAATAAAAACCATTTAATATCATACCCATATTTATTATTTAAAAAATATTCATTGAAAGCATTTATTTTAAAAACATGAAATTAAAAAAGTAAAATAAAAGAAATAAGATGTTTTAAATTATAGTTAAACTAAGTATTCAACCATTGAATCTTTTTAATCCACGAAACTTAACAAATCCATATTTATTGGCTCTAATCCTATTATTGTCAATTCTAATAGTATTTGTAACATTCTTTAATTTGAATGATTGTATTAGGTTTCTTTTAGATTTAAACTTAGGATATTTAGCTATCCCTTTAAAGAATTTCTTCATAGCAACAATATAATTTTCGTATGTACTTTGTAGAGAAATATTATCTGCTTCATATAACCACTTATAGGATTGTTTAAGATTAGCTAACATCATATTTTGTACTTTACAGTTAACTAAAGATACTTTATCAAATCTTAATGATTTAATGTATTTATAATTATATTCCGTTTCTTCTTTTATTTTATTAAAAACAAACCTTGATTGATTAATATTTTAATTAAATTAATATTTTGATTAAGTGAGAGTCTCTGTTCCTTATTTGGATACAGTCTTAAATTTACATGAGAATATTATATTTTTTCAAGTATATATACTTTGTGGTTCAAAAAGAGTGTAAAGTTTTGTTGAGGTTTATCAAAATTTTAGGTTTTCTTTACAGTTTAAGATGAAAAGTTTGATAAAAATAAATTGTTAATTTTTTTTATTTATTATTCATATAATTTAATTATAATCAATATTTTATAAATTAATATATTTTTAATGATAAAAGAATATTGAAATTTTAAAATATAAAGTAAGATTAATTATCATTGAATAAATTTTTATATTATTTTCAAACTTTAAGTTTTATACTATATAATACAATCACAACTATCCATTAAAAAGTTATTTATTAAAAATTTTATCAAAACAGCCATATTCTTTAAATATTTACATATTTAAAAAGGATATGCTTCGTTAATTGACTAATAAAAAGTGAAGTCTAATAGCTTTAGTAAAAAAACTTATTTATATTTGATATTCATTCATCTGATTTATATAAGTATCTTTATTTGCAAAAAACGATTCATAGTACTAAAAAGTCAAAGAAAAAGAATTTTACACAAGAAAAAAAGATAAATTAATTACACCACCATAAAATAATAAGGTTTATAAATGATTAATTTCATAAAAAACTTTTTAAAAATATTCTTTATTACAATTAAAAATAATAAATTATTGAGGGTGTAAACTTTTGTGGTAGTTTTATCATTATTTCATGTTTCATTTATATATAAACCCTAAAATTTTTAAAAACCTCCACACTTTTTGACACCCTCAAATTATTTAAAACTATTTAAAATAAGATTCATATAATAATATCTATAAACATTAATGCTTTTTCATGAGTATATTGAATATTGGTATTTTCTAAGTTTTATTATATTTAATAATTAATTATTAAAAAAAACTATTTCTAAAATAAAGGAATTATTATATGAAAAATTTGAAAAAATTTGTGCTTAAGCCTTCTCAAGATAATCTCAATTATGATAGGGCTTGGTTAAAATACTATTCCCAAAATACATATCCAAATATTGATTATCCTAATAAAAGTATGTATAAAATGATAGAATTTGTTGGGAAAATGACACCCGATAATTTTGCATTGGATTTTTTAGGTAGAGAATTAACTTATAAAGATTTACTTAAATTTATAGACAAATGTGCTATTGGATTAATCAAATTAGGAGTGAAAAAAGGGGATAAAATTACTGTCTGCCTACCAAACACACCCCATACAACTATTGCTTTTTATGCCATTAATAAAATTGGAGCCATATCCAATATGGTTCATCCATTATCTGCACCTAAAGAAATTGAACACTATTTAGATTTAACAGATAGTAAATTTGCAATTACCATTGATTTCGCATTTAAAAATTTTGAAAAAGTAAAAGACAACACAAGTTTAGAAAAAATTGTTGTATGTAAGGTAGATGATTATCTTAAATCTTCTAAAAAAATAGGATATTGGGTATTATCTAAAAGGAAAATTCCAGATATTCCTAAAATGACTAATATTATTAAATGGAAAGAATTACTAAAAAATGGTGAAAATTTAACCATCTGTAATGATCATGAAATTAAAGCTTCAAATCCTGCTGTTATACTTTATACTGGTGGAACTACAGGTAAACAAAAAGGTGTTCTTTTATCTAATTTAAATTTCAATGCTCTTGCACTTCAAACAGGTTCACAAGCTAATGTTGACCTAAGGGATCGAATGATGTGTATAATGCCTTTTTTTCATGGATTTGGTTTAGGTGTTACAATGCATACTTGCTTAGTATTTGGAGCCGAAATGTTACTTGTTCCTAAATTTACTGTAGAAGATTTTGCTAAAACTTTTAAAAAGCATAAACCCGAGTTCATTGCAGGTGTTCCCACCTTATTCACTGCACTAACTAAAAGTAAAAAAATGATTAAATCTGATTTTTCACATTTAAAAGGAATATTTTCTGGGGCAGATACTTTACCTAACAATATTAAAGTGCATTTTGAAGAATTTATCTCTGAGAGAGGAGGGACTGTTTCAATAAGGGAAGGTTACGGTTTAACTGAAACAGTAACTGCAAGTTGTCTAACACCATCAACCGAATATCGTTTTGGAAGTATTGGTATTCCGTTTCCAGATACTTTATTTAAAATATGTAAGGTCGGAACTCAAGAGACATGTAGAGCTGATGAAAATGGGGAAATTTGTATTTGTGGACCAACGGTTATGTTAAGATATTACAATGATGAAAAAGAAACCAACATGATTCTTCAAAAACATGATGATGACAAAATTTGGGTTCATACGGGTGATTTAGGTAGTATGGATAAAGATGGATTTATTTACTTTAAACAAAGAATTAAAAGAATAATTAAACATTCTGGATACTCCATTTTCCCAAGTCAAATTGAAAATGCACTGATTTCTCATGAAGCCATAGCTAATGCATGTGTAATGGGAGTTCCAGATACATATCAAATAGAAAAAATAAGAGCATACATTGTTCTTGAGAAAAATTATAAAAAATCGCATGATTTGAAAGCAGATATAATTAAAAGATGTAAAGAATATCTTAGTCTTTGGAGTATGCCTCAAGAAATAATTTTTAGAGATGAATTACCTCTTACAAAAGTTGGAAAAATAAATTATACGGAACTTGAAAAGGAAATATTGGATGAGTTAAATAAAAAAAACATAAATATATATGAAGATATTAAAAACATGCCTGATAAATCTCCTGATTTGTATAAAGAGCAAGATATAATCCTTTAAGAGGATAATTTATTCTATTTATCACATATTTTTATTATTTTTTAATTTACAATATTAATAATAGTGTTTTACCAAACTTTTATAACATTTTCTAAATTATATTTATAAAAATTATTGAATTTTAATATAAATGAATTTAAAAGATTATTAATCAAGTTTATAAATATTAAGCATGTTATAAATATTAGGTAAAACACTATATATTTAGTTAATTTAAATTTAATATAACAATTCATATTTTTCAATTTAATATAATCTATATGAATTATGGGAGGTTCTTAAATTTTAAAATGATAATTTTTTTATTAAATTATTTAATTTTAGATATGGCTGATGAAAATCTATAATTTTAAATTTTAAATAATATAAATTTATTTTAACTATAGTGGTTTTGATAAAGTTCTTAATAAATGAACTTTTTTAAAAATAAATATTATTAAAAAATATGGGTATGTCAAAAATCCCATGGGAATTAAAATTTTTTCATGGATTTTCTCTTATTTCTTTTTTTAAAGATTCAAATATATTTTAACCCAAGTATTGAATTTTATAAATTTTTCCTCG
>JAITOM010000217.1 GCA_031289975.1 Methanobrevibacter sp.
AATTTTAAATAATTTAAATATATTTTAATTAATATAAATGATTTTAAATTAATATTTTTTAATAATATTTATTTTTAAAAAAATTCATTTATTAAGAACTTTATCAAAACCACTATAATATATTTTAATAATATTTATTTTTAAAAAAGTTATTTATTAAGAACTTTAAGGGACTGTGGCACAATATAATTAAAGCACATAATATCTTATTTTTTAATATTAACACTATTTAATATCTTATAAAGCAAAAAACGAATATTTAAACAAACTCAACACAAAAAATAATCACTTTTTCAAATCTTTTAAATTAATTTTAAAGCAATAAAATCAAATAATATTTAAAAAATAATTATAATAACAATATAATATTCGTATTTACTCATAATTTTCTTTCTAAACCCCTTAATCAATACATACATTCTATTTATTTATTTATCTTTATTTATATTATTTTCTTTTTTTTATTTTCTTTTTTTTTTTTCATAAGTCTTGAATAAACTTATTTTCACAATTCAATTTTATTGAGAAAAATAATCATTATTCAGATGTTTTATTGATCAATGAAGCTTAAAATTATATAAAACATCATATTACTATTTTTACTATCATGGTCATGGACATAATTAATATTTTTGATTCTAAATTTGGAAATCCTGCATATTCAAGAAAAATATTATTGGGTCTTGTATTGGCAATAGAAAACAAATCATTAGCAGATGCACTACAAGGTCATAAAAGATAGTGTAACAGAATCATATTATAAAACAGACCCTAAAAGATTAAAAGAGAAATATTTAGATGTGTTACATTTATTAATTATTAATCCTGTGGTGGTTAATGTGCTGGATGATGAAGGATCTAAGAAGATTAAGTTGTTGGAGAAGGCTTTAGCTGATGATCGAAGAGCAAGGTTAGCTGATAAGGAGAAAATGGATCGTATTCTTAAGGATTTATTAGGAGAATAAAAAAAAAAAAATTTTTAGGGCGTTTTTAATGCAATATAATCCTTCTCAACAACATTCAACATGTTCTCAATAAAAGGAATCATATTCTCCTCAATCACCTCAAAATTCTTATCACCTCTTTGATAAATATATTCTTGAGCAAAAGAACGGCTGATGAAGTCAACACCTGTAAAATCAAGAATAACATTATTAAGATTTTCATTTCTGATTTTTTCAAATAAAGATCTTGCTGATTGTCTGATAATCAGTTTCCTACTTATTTCTTTCTCAAGTTTAATATGCTGAATTGTCATATTCATTTCCCTCACATTTTTTAATTATATTTTTATTTTTTATTTAATTTTTATATAATATATGTTTTTTGTTAGAGAGTAAATCAAAAGTAATAAATTCATAAGTTTAGTTTTCTATTTTTTTTAATTTTTTTATATCCCATACATTCATAAAAATTTTCTAATTTTCTTTCGTTAATTCTTATGCTGACATAAGTCCCCTTAATGAACTTCTCATCAATATTAAATAAATTTGCCCCCTTTGAATTTATATAACACAAACCCTTTCTTGAAGCGATTAACATATCCTCATCAAATCCTAAAGTCACTAATTGAGTAGTAGAATTAAGACCTCTTCCACTAATATTCTCTTCATATATCCCATCAATACTTTCGTCATCCACTCTTGTTGATTTTCCATTTATACTTTCTAAAATTGCTTCAGCATCATCTTCAAATTCAAACCCAGCACTTTCAAAATTTCCAGGAATTGAAACACCATCATCAATTAAACATGCATCAATAACCTTTATATTAGGATACTTTTGAGTTAATGTATATCCATTTTTAAATTTTGAATGATCATAAATATTAATCAAAAATTCATATATCAAAAATTCAAATGGTTGTTTTTCAACATCAGATAATAATTTATTCCTTATATTTTCTGCAAAATTCGCAATTTCATACTCGGTCATTTTTGGAGGTAATTCTTCAAAAGGGATTGTTGTATTGTTAGGGGGCTTATGTTGTAATACTTTCTCTAAATGTAAGGTTAATGGATTGTTTTGTTTAGAAATAAATGTATTAATATTATTTTGTTTAGAATATGCAAATAAAGGTAATAGTATAGTTGCACCTATAAAATTGTGATTTGTTAAATTTAATGAGTTTTCTCCAGTATGATTATCTATAATCCCCATAAATTTTTTAAAATCATCTAATAAAGAATAAGACATTTGAAAAATTCCTACTTTTTTTATATTTACTTTTTTACATTTTTTTGGTTCGAAATCGAAGAAATTCATATTTTCAAACATTAAGGATGTAGGTAACTTACTTAAATCATTTAAAATAGATAGTTTAGATACATTATCATTCGGCATTTAATAAATATATATTTTCTTTTTTTAAGTATTTAAACTTAATAATCATTTTTTTTCTCTTTACTTTTCCCACAAATATACCAATTAAAATACTGAAAACTTTTTATTCCAAAATTCATCCCATAAATTTTAATTTAACTCCTTTTATTAATATATTAATCTTAATACACTATCATAATCCTACATCCTTTCTTCAATCTCCTTATACTATCGTTACAATATAGTAAAATTTACTCTTTTGATATTTTCATCAAAACACCTATTTTAAGATTTTAACGGCATTATAATAAAAATAAACCTTTATAAGCTATATTATTAATATATATAATTATCAATGAAATAAAATTCTATTCCATTGATTAATTTAAAGTTTTTAAAAAATAATAGGAAAATGGAGTGATTTTTTTTATGAGTAATATGAGTATTAATGGGTTTAATAAAACGGATTTACTACCCAAATTAAAAATTATGGGTCCAAATGCTTATCATATGATGAATCTTGTTAGCCATGTCTTAAAAGAAGAATTTAAGGATAAAATTTATATTTGAATATTAAATATGCTGGTGTTGTTAGAGGTAGACCTGCATATCCTCGTGAAATGCTTTTATTAGTTGTTTTGTATGCTTATTCTTTGAGGATTTTTTCACCATCACTTATTGCTCGTGAGTGCAAGTTAAATAAAATTTTTCAAATAATTTGTTGTGGTAGAACACCATCAAAAAAGGTCATTAGAGATTTTATCTATGAAACACCATTAGATGTGATGGAAAAGATTTTTATAAGTTCATTGGAGGTTGCATTTGATTATGATTTTTTAGATGTGGAAGTAGTTATTTTTGATGGTAGTATTGCTATTTCAAGCGGATCAAAACAGAATAAAATTTATCCTGAAGAATTGAAAGTGTTGATTAAAGCTGCAAAATATGGAATATTGCTAACTAAAAGAAAACATAAAAAAACTATCTTATACTAAAGACATTGAAAAAATGATAATCGGCATGAAAACAATCTTGAAATAGTTGAATTATTAAAATTCAGATGATGAAACCTCATATTTACACGAAAAGATGGGTTTAAAAATTAATAAATTTAAAAAAGAATTCAAAAAGTCAAATAAACCCAAATACTTATTTGCTAATAATCCTGAAAGTCGGATGATGAAACTTAAAAATGTTAAAGGTTTTGATGTTGCTGTTAATGTGTAGATTTCTAAAAATATTAAGCACATTATTATGAGTTGTTTAGTCTAATCAAATATTTCGGATAATCAATTGTTCTCCATTGTTTTAGATGATTTCATGAAAAACATGGAATTATTAGAAGAAGCAATCTTAAAAAATATAGTGATGTAAAAAATGTTTGTAATTAATCATTATTTTTAAACATCTTATTTTTATAAATTTCAAATTAATATTAAATTAATTTTTTAAATAATAATTTTTATTTATTTATT
>JAITOM010000226.1 GCA_031289975.1 Methanobrevibacter sp.
AATAAATAAATAAAAATTATTATTTAAAAAATTAATTTAATATTAATTTAAAATTTATAAAAATAAGATATTTAAAAATAATGATTACTTACAAACATTTTTTACATCACTATAATTTATAAAAAATATTATTAAAATAATTTATAAAAAATATTTTAAAATTTAAAATATAGGGGTTTTGATAAAGTTCTTAATAAATAACTTTTTTAAAAATAAATATTATTAAAAAATATTAATTTAAAATTATTTATATTAATTAAAATAAATTTATATTAATTAAAATAAATTTATATTAATTAAAATTTAAAATTATAGACTTTCCTAAAGTTATATTTAAAATTAAATAATTTAATAAAAAAAATTATCATTCAAAATTTGAGAACTTTTCCAAAATGACTATAATTTATAAAATACTTATTCACTCATCTATACTTATCATTTCAAAATGTATATTCAATATTAAACTTAATTAAGACGATAGTATCGATGCATTTAATTAAAAGTTAATGAAACTGTGGTAAAATAATTAATGCCATAATCAATTTAATCATTAGAAAGCTTTTGCATTAGGATATTATCATTAGTGTACTTATAGTGGCTTTGATAAAGTTCTTAAATAAATAATTTTTTTAAAAATAAATATTATTAAAAAATATTAATTTAAAATTATTTATATTGATCAAATTGTATTTATATTATTTAAAATTTAAAATTATAGATTTTTATAAAGTAATATTTAAAAGTAAATAGCTTAATAAAAAAATTTATTATTCAAAATTTAAGAACTTTTCCATGATGACTATAAATAAAATATTTATTAATTTAAAAAGAAATTATTAATTTAAAAATGCTTTTTTTAAAAATTTAGGCTCATCACATAATATATGACAAATTTGATAAAATTTATAAAAATCAATTAAATTAAATACAGATATCATAAATACAGATATCATTATATTAGTAAGTAATGTAAATACTTCTAAAATAAATTATAGTTACTTTTAATTTAACTTAATTAAAATTTTGCAATATGTCGTGTGCATGAGCCAAAATTTATTATACAAAAAATAGATTAGATAATATTTTTAAACTTTATCACATATAAATTTTGTGGTGAATTAAAAATAATAATTTTTAAAAACTGAGAATAAATCCTCCTAAGTTGAAAATAAATTTTTGAAAATAAATTTTCAGCAATGAAAAAATAAAAATTGTTATTTAAAAAATTAATTTAATATTAAATTTGAAACTTTTAAAAATAAAATATTTAAAATTAAATGATTAATTTAAAATTGAATGATTAATTACAAACATTTTTTCACCATGCATAAATAATAAAATTCAAAAGTTTTAAATAAAATATAATTAATAAAATAATATATGTTAAATAAAATATGTAATTAATACTATTATTTATCTATTAATGATTAAATTTAACTAATTAATCTTCATTTTAATAAAAATATTAATAAAAATATTAATAAGGAGATTTGAAATGGTTTTGATATGTTCAGATTGTAATAATGTTTTACAAGAGAAAAAATTGCATAGTGGTAAATATTATAAATGTGAAAATTGTGGTGTCATCATTGAAGAAAAGGCTATTTTCGCTGCTCTTGATGAAAATATTATTAAGCTACTACCAGATAATCACAATATGAAATTAGATGAAAAACAGGAGTGTACTTTTGTTAATTTATTTTTAGACATTATAATTGAGCATATTGAAAATCATGAAAAAAGTCTTGATTTTAAGGTTGTTGAAGATTTTATTGATCTTGTATTAGAGTCAGACAGCATTTTCATTTTTGGTGTGGGGCGTTCTGGATTTGTAGGGGAAAATTTTATTATAAAATTAGTTAGCTTAGGTTTAAAATCATTTTTTTATGGTGAAAATACATCTCCATATATTAAAAAGGATGATTGCTTAATTGCATTATCTGGATCTGGTGAAACTAAAGCAGTGTTAGAAAATGTTAAACATGCTAAAGAAAAAGGGTGTAAAATTATATCACTAACCCTTAATCATGATTCTTCTTTAGCTAAACTATCTGATACTGTTTGGATTATTGATGGGGGTGGAAAAGAGTATGTGCATGACCTTGAATATGATGAAAGATTAATTACAGGCGAATATATTAAGCTAACACCTATGGGTACTTTATTTGAACTAACATCAATGGTCATGTTAAACGGTTTTATAGGAGAACTTATTTTAAGATTAGATAAAACTGTAAGTGAAATACAAAGAAAAAAATTCAATCTATATTCTAATCTAAATATAGATTATTAAATACTAATCCCAATTCTCTTTACTAAGATTTCTTCCAAGTTCTTTTAACTTAAGTTTTTTTTCTTTATAATCTGGGATGATATTTTCTACTTCTCTCCAAAAATTTTTTGAATGATTGTGTTCTTTAATGTGACAAAGTTCATGGACAATCACATAATCAATTATATCATCAGAAGCAACTATAATTCTCCATGAAAAGTTAAGAGAATTTTTTCCACTGCAACTTCCCCATCTGGTTTTAGCACTTGTAATTTTGAAATTGTATGGAGTTATATTGGTTTTTTTAGTGAAGTAATTTATTCTGTTTCCAATGTATGATTTAGCTATTTTTTTATATGAATCAATTATAATCTGTTTAATTTGATTAGAGTTAGCTTTTTCAAATATATAAAATTTGTTGTCCTTAAAATAAATATTATTATCTTTAATTGGAACTATAGAAATATCATTTCCTCTTAATTTTACAGTATCCCCAAATTTTAATTTGAAATTTTTTTTAACCTTATAATTATCTAAAATTCTACTCCTATGTTTATTAATCCATTTATCTTTAGAGTTTACAAATTTTTCTATTTCTAAATCAGATATATTTAAAGGAGATCTTATTTTAAGACTTCCATCATTATTTATATGGAGTTCAATGGTTTTTCGCTTAGAACGAATTATTTCATATTCATAATTATTCATGTTTAAATTCCATATATTGATAAAACCGTGCTTTTTATAAATCTTTTAAAAAAAATGAACCTAATTTTAAAACTATTCTTCTAGACTTAATCTTTTAATTAAAAAATTTTTATCCAAAGATAATAAAAATGATGCTGCTTTTGGACCTTGCTTTTGTCCGAGAATAACCTTATAAATGGTTTGAAATGCTTTTTGAGGTTTTAATTCATGTTCATGAATTATTTTATACATTTCATCATGAAGTTTTATATCTTCATTAAAATCATTGTTTTCAATGAGAATAGCTAAACTTTTAAGAAATGAGATTTCATTATTTTTTAACTCTAATCTTGGGATTTTTTTAGAAACATTGAACTTAACAAATTTAGGACCATATTCATTTAACCAGTTAATCACATTTTCCAATCTTTTTTTAAAGTCATTGATCTCTTTTTCATCTAAATCCTTGAATGTTTTGTCTTTAAAACTGTTAGTTAGTTGGGAATTTTTCTTTAAAATTTCAAAAATCTTTTCTAAATTTCTTCCAGCGATTTGATACGCTACAATTAAAAATCTATAAGGTGGTCTAAATGGAAGTCTATTTTCATTAGTTATTTTAGCTATTTCATATATTTTCTTGAATTTTTTTTCTTCCTTTTCTGATGGTGATGGCTCTTCACCATAGTAAACTTTTTCGACCTTATCAAATTGTTCTATAAAATCTAAAAATTGCATTTTAGGTGAAAAATCCTTATGTTTCATTGGTTTACTTCTAAATATAAAGTAATTAAGGCTTTCAGGAGGTCCTATTGATAACCATTGTTTTGGAGTGAAAAATACTCCTTTAGATTTAGACATGGCATCACCATCTAAAGTAATCCATTCATAAGGGACAGGATATGGGGATGGATAGTTAAAAATATCCTTTGAAATAATTTTACTCACATCATAAGAACCACCACTTGTTGAATGATCTTTTCCAAATGGTTCACAAGTAACATTAAAAATTTTCCATCTTGCAGCCCATTCAACTCTCCATGTAAGTTTACCATTACCAGATTTAATATCCACTTCACCATCATATCCACAATCACATCTATATGAGACTATATCTTTATTGTAATCATAGCTGTAAGTGGTGTTTATTCTACCACATTTTTCACATATAGGATTGTAAGGTAGCCAATCATTATCCAAAGGATGTCTTCTATATTGATTAAAAATTTCTCTAATTTTTTCACTGTTATCTAAAGCAATTCTTATATAATCATCATATAATCCTTTTTTATAGGTTTCAAATAATGAATAATGAGTTAATTCAATCCCATAATCATCTAAAACATCGAAAAGTGGTTTTTCAAAGTGTTCTACAAAATTAGTATTGGTTCCATCTGGAGATGGAATATTATAATATGGCATTCCAAGATACTTCTTAAATTGCGAAGGTAAAGGATATGGAACTTTTCTAAGAGGATCATAATCATCTGCCATCCAAATAGCTTCACAATTACAACCCATTTCTCTTAATTTCTTTCCAACGGCATTTGCTATAAAAATATCACAGGAATTCCCTATATGTATAGATCCTGAGATGGATGTACCGCTCGCAATAACATGTTTTTCAACATCAATATCATTTAAATCATTAGCTATTTTCTCAATCCAATGTTCCATTACATCACCATATAATTATTTATCATTCATTTGATATCTTTCATTTAATAAGTACAAATATTATATTTTCAAATTTAATAATATAAATTTCTCAAATATAAATTTCAATTTATAGTGGTTTTGATAAAGTTTTTAATAAATAACTTTTTTTAAAATAAATATTATTAAAAAATATTAATTTAAAATCATTTATATTATTTAAAATACATTAAAATTGTTTAAAATTTATAATTATTGATTTTTATAAAATAATATTAAAAATTAAATATTTTAATAAAAAAAAATTTTTCATCCAAAATTTAAGAACTTTTCCAAAATGACTATAAATTATATTTTTTCAATTAAGTTCAGTTTTTTAGCTAAAATTTTGATTGTGGATCCTTGTATTAAAACTGATATAATTGATATAAAGAAAACTATATTGAATATGAATCCTGATTCTATAATTCCATAACTTAATGGATAGATTGCAAAAACAATAGGAACAGCACCTTTAATCCCAACCCACGAAAGAAACACCTTATCCTTAAAATTGAAATTGGATTTAATAAGACATGTGAATATTGCTAATGGTCTGGCTATAAATACCAATACAATACTTATTAATAAACCAAACCCGATGACCGATAATATTTGTCTTGGAAAAGATAGTAATCCTAATATTATAAACATTGCAATCTGCATTAACCATGCTAAACCATAGAAAAATGTTAAATTTTTATCTTCATCTGATAATGCACTGGAACCAATGAGAAGAGAAGAGATATAAACAGCTAAAAAACCATTACCTCCAATAAATTCTGCAATTGCAAAAGATAAAATAGCTATCCCTATCATTAATACTGGATAAAGTCCTTTAGAAATTAAATTAATATTATCAATTAGTATTGTTGATAATTTACCGATAATATAACCTATTACTACACCTAAGATCAGTGACTTAAGAAATATAATAATCATTAGAAAGATTGATGTTGTAGGATGAAGAATCAGGTATATAAAAGATGTTGTTAAAACATAAGCCATCGGATCATTTGTAGCACTTTCAAATTCAAGCAAAACATCTAATTTATTTTTCAATTTAACATTTAATGGGCTTAAAATGGAATATACTGCTGCTGCATCTGTTGATGAAATAATAGAACCCAATAGTAATGAAACAATTAAATCCATGCCTAAAAAAAAGTGGGCGAATAATCCTACAGTTATTGCTGTAATGAATACTCCTATAGTTGAAAGGTTTATTCCCCTATAAGCCACTTCCTTTGCTTTAATAATATTTGTATTTAAACCACCTTCAAATATGATTATTATAAGTGCAATTGTACTTATATTTTTTACCAAACCATAGTCATTAAAATAAATTCCTATAATTCCATCAGAGCCTAATAACATACCAACTATTATAAAAACAATTAAACTTGGGATACCGATTAAGCTTGATGCCTTAGTTAAAACTACACTTGAAATAAGCACAGATCCAACTAACAATAATAGATGATAAAATTCTAAAGCCATTGTTATATTCTTAATTAAATATTATTATTATTATTATTATTATTCTTGATATTACTACTTTTATTATTAATAATACTATTTTTATTATTCTATAATAATAAATAGGTTTTGATAAAGTTTTTAATATAGTGGAATAAAAAAGTTTGTAATTAATCATTTATTTTTATTTGCTTAGTTTTTAATAATATTTTTTAATATTTTATTAAATTATTAATTAATAAATTTAATTATTTTATTTTTTAAAATAAATAATA
>JAITOM010000230.1 GCA_031289975.1 Methanobrevibacter sp.
AAATAATAATTTTTATTTATTTATTTTTAAAAATAATAATTATAATTTTTTTAATTAAAAATTTGACATTTATTATGTAATTTAAAAAATTTCATTATTGAACTTGTTCAATTAGAAAAACGAAGTTTTTCTTTACTTACAAACATTATTTCATACACTATAATATAAAAATTTTATTTATACTGGTTTTGATAAAATTCTTAATTAAATAACTTTTTTTAAAATTAAATTATTAAAATTAAATATTATTAAAAATTATTTAATTAATATTAATTAATATATATTTATATTAATTAGTAAAATTTATTATATTAATTTATAAAATATAAAATTATAAATAAATTATAGGGATTATAAATTAATAAATTTATTTTTATAAAACTTTCATCTTAAACTATATATTGTGATATTTCATAAATATTTGGATATTATCTTATTCTAAGAGCATTACCCACAACTATAAGAGTAACACCCATATCACCAATTATAACGGCTTCTAATAATGTGACGTATCCTAAAATTCCTAAAACAATTAAAGTTGCTTTCATGGCAATTGAAATTCCAACATTTTGTTTAACAATTCCCATAGTCTTTTTAGCTAATTTTAATAAAAAGGAGACTTTAGAGATATTATCCTGCATTAAAACAATATCTGCTGTTTCAATAGCTATATCAGCACCGCTTATTCCCATAGCTATTCCAACATTAGCTCTTGCAAGTGAAGGAGCATCGTTTACCCCATCACCAACCATTGCAATATCATTGTACTGTTTGGTTAAATCTTCAAGAATATTTAATTTATCTTCAGGTAAAAGATTAGAATAGTATTTATCTAAGGATAAATAATTAGCAACTGATTTGGCTACTGAATTATTATCTCCAGTTAACATTATAGTTTTAACATTAGAATCCTTAATATCTTTCATGGTCTCTTTTCCATTCTCTCTTATTTTATCGTCTAAACTAATTAATCCAAGAATTTCAGATTCATTACCTAAAATAACACTGGTTTTTCCCTGATTTGCATCATACAAACTATTAACCGCATCTTTTAAATCTTTATTGTAATCAAACAATTCTTTTTTACCTAAATAATAAGATTTTCCATTCATTACTGCTTTTAATCCTTTACCAGCAATAGATTGAAAATTATCAATCTTTACAACTTTAATATTATTAGCTTCACCATACTCTTGAAATGCTTTAGCTATTGGATGCTTTGATTTATCTTCGATACTATAAGCTAATTTAATTATTTCATCTTTGCTATATTCACCATTACTAATCACATTTGATATGTTTAGCTTACCTTCAGTTAAAGTTCCAGTTTTATCAAATAAAACAGCTTTAATTCTTGATAACTCCTCAACATATTCCCCACCTTTTATTATTATACCATTTTTAGTTCCTGAGGTAATAGCTGAAACTATAGAAACAGGTGTTGAAATGACTAAAGCACATGGACAAGAAATAACAAGTAAAACCAAACTTCTTTTAAACCAATCAATCAAGGGTTGGTGGAAAAATACTGATGGAAGAATAGTAACTAAAATAGCTATTAAAACTATGGCAGGAGTATAGTATCTTGCAAATTTATTGATGAAAACATCAACCTTCGCTTTTTTCTCTTCAGATTCTTTAATTAAATCAACTATTTTAGAAAATATTGTGTTTTTAAAGGTTTTACTAACTTCAATTTCAATGTAACCTTCTTCATTAATTGTTGATCCATACACTTCATCCCCCAATATTTTACTAACAGCTAAACTTTCTCCAGTTATTGAAGCTTGATTGACTGATGTTGCCCCATTTAAAATTACTCCATCAATTGGAATTTTATCTCCTGGTTTAACAACTACTATATCACCTATATTTAAATCCTCAACTTTAACCTCAAATACTTGATCATCTCTTTTTACTGTAGCCATATCTGGATTTAGATTTACTAAATCATATAAAGATTTTTTTGATTTGTCCAATGCAAAGTCTTCAATATATTCAGCTAAAGAAAATAAAAGCACTAAAGAAGCTCCTTCTAACCCTTCTCCAATTAAAAATGCTCCAACAGTAGCTATTGTCATCAAAAACTCAATTTGAAGGTTACCTTTTAGCAATGATTTAAAACCATTGATTATAATATCCAACCCAACAAATATTACTATAATCAAGAAAATAAAAATGGAAATTGGATTTTCTATAGTAACAAAACCAATAGATAAAGTAGGTTGGATAATTAAATGTTCTAAACTTATAGCTAAAGCTAAAAGCAACCATCCTATTACCATTTTACTTAAAGAACTTTTGAAGTGTTGATCATCATCTCTTTCACCCATATTTTCAAGTAATCCAGAATCACAACAACTACATCCACTTACTTCATCCTTACAACTATTTTCATGGTCATGGTCATGAGGATGATTTTCATCATGCAATAGGTTATTCTCTTGTTTTTTCATAGTATCCTCATAATATTATAATATAATCTTATTATCAATTATAATCTGATAATTTCTAATGTGTGAGCTCATTATATGGTGTATATACACTAAAAGTTATTAAAATAAGTTTATATAATATTATCAATGCATTATTATGTTAAGTTATTATATCAGATGTTCGAATATTTAAAGACTTTGAAATTTGAAAAACGGAGATTGATAAGAATAAATCGAATTAAAAGTATTTTAACCCTATTTTAGATCTAACAAGATTAGATTTAATCTTAACAGTTCAACTAACTCATTGTATACAATTGAATAAAAAATTTTTTTGTCTTGTTTTCTGTATTTAACAAGACCACTACTTCTCAAATGCCTCAAATGGTGAGATACTGTACTTTTACCAATACCTAATAAAGCCACCAATTCATTTACATATAATTCTTCTTTACTTAATGCTTCAATTATTCGTATTCTGTTGAAATCTCCTAATATTTTAAATAATTCTGAAGAATCCATATATTTCTTTTCTGGAAGCATGTTTGATTTAACTTTATCTATGACATCATCACGTATCCCTTCTTTTTTGTAAACATTATGTTTCTGTACATGATTTGTATTTTGCTTTTTTGAAGTATTGACCATGATTTTCACTCCTCATTTTAAAATAGAAAAATTTGAATTATTATAATAATAACTGCTGTAAGCTTACATTTTTAAATAAACTACCATATAAATATTTTTTAAATTATAGTGATGTAAAAAATGTTTGTAAGTAATCATTATTTTTAAATATCTTATTTTTATAAATTTTAAATTAATATTAAATTAATTTTTTAAATAATAATTTTTATTTATTTATT
>JAITOM010000233.1 GCA_031289975.1 Methanobrevibacter sp.
AATAAATAAATAAAAATTATTATTTAAAAAATTAATTTAATATTAATTTAAAATTTATAAAAACGGAGAATATATTCTCCTAAGTTGAAAATAAATTTTCAACAATAAGATATTTAAAATAATGATTACTTACAAACATTTTTTACATCACTATAATATGATGAATTAATCATGTAAAACACTATGCTTCAAAGTTAGAAGAGTTATTTACAATACAATATAATCTCTATTCATCATATTTAATTAAATTATTCAATCATCTATTAATCATTTTTCAATTATTAAACCCTATTCTCATTTTGATATGAATTATTTTCAAGAATCTTTTCAATCAAAGGTTCTATTGGAACTGTGTGTGTCTGTATTCCAACTGTTTTATAAGGATTTCCCCCAATAGCTAAAGCTATTAATTGAGTAATATTAAGATGGAATATATTAAAATCAATTCCTAATTGTTTAGATAAATAAGGTTGATACCTATCAAACTGCATTTGACAATTAGGACACATGTGAATAAGAATATCTGCTTTTTCATTTAATTCTAAAAGTTTATCAGCAGTCACTTTCATTGAAAGTTCTTTATTAACAAATCTCTGCCTAAATCCTGCACCACAAGTGTTTCTTTTAGTATTATACCAATCAATTGTCTTAAAACCAAGAGATTCAACAAGTTCATCCAATATTCTTGGATTTCTAAAACCCTCAATTGTATCTTCATACTGGACTTTACAATAATGACAAGCATGATGTGTAGCTATTCTAAACTTAGACAAGTTTATGTTAACATGCTTAGCTATTTCATCCCTTTTATTGAATAGAATTTCTGCTACATGGAATATGTTATCTAAGGGATTGAAACTTTCTTTTTCATATTCCATCTCTTTCATTGAAGACTCTTTAAAAACATTATTTATTTTCTCTCTAAGTTGATTATTATTATTTAAGAGCTTTGCAGATTTTTTATTTATAGCATAACATGTTGCACACATAACAACCACATTTTTAGCATTATTTTTCTTAGCTATATGAAAATTACGAGCTGCAATTAAGGTTGTTGAAAGTTGATCAAATATATCACTGTAGTGTCCAAGTCCACTGCAACAAGATTGATTATGGTCAATTATGTATTCAACACCAATTTTATCAAAAATATACTTAGTTGAGGATTCAATTCCAGGATACTCAGTACTTACTAAGCAACTTTTAAAAAGTAGAATATTTTTATCAGGAATGGATTTCATAATATCTGTTTTTAAATAACAATTTTTTAATCTAATTATCAATTATTTAGTTAATTATTAACTACAACAAACAGTAACCCCACATTAGTATAATAGCTAATAATCTCATTTTATAAATTCGATTATTGAATTGAATTTTAATAGCTATTCTTTCATTTTTTCAATTCTTTTATTAAAACCAACTTTTTTAAGTAAAGTATTAACTTCTTTAATAGACTCATTAGGAATGATAATAGGACCCAAACCAAGAGTTTCTCTTATTTCTTCAAGTTCTGACTTGAAATTCAACCAACCCTCAATATCTTCATTTAAATCCATAAAAAAGCTTTTTGGCATAGATCCAATACCAATATCTAAGAAACTATCCCCATAACCTGCGAATGGACCTACTTTGTCGTTAACAATTCCTTTGTCAATAGCTATTTGTCTTAAAATTTGATTAACTTCGCATGGACTACTTCCAACAGGACAAACACTATGGCAAGTATAACAGTAAAAACAATTCCATATTTCTTCATTGTTTATTATGGATTCTTCACCTTCAAGTACTTTTTCTATCATATCTCGAGGATTATAATCAGAATTTTTTGCACCTGGACATACAGATGTACACATACCACATTGAACACATCGTAACAATCCCATATCTTCTGATGCCTTTAAATCAGAAAGTATTTTCTTTGCAAGTTTCAGTGGATTATTTTCTATTTGAACAAAATTCATTAAATCACCCTAATTAATCAATATTTTCAGTTTCTATAGTATGAAACTTAAATTTTTGCAAAAATTGTTAGTTCTAATTTTTCTTAAAATCAATTTTTTTAAAATTAAAATTATTATTTTTAAAAAATAAATAAACTAACAAATTTAATTATAAATTAATAAAAGTTGTTAGATAATTTTGAAGATTTAAAAATTTTAATAAAAATAATCATTGGACAAGCTCATTGTTTACAAAAATTTTTTATTATTATGGTCATTTTGGAAAAGTTCTTAAATTTTGGATGATAATTTTTTTTATTAAATTGTTTAATTTTAAATATTAATTTATAAAAATCTATAATTTTAAATAATATAAATAATTTTAAATTAATATTTATTTTTAAAAAAGTTATTTATTAAGAACTTTATCAAAACCACTATAAGTTTATTTTTAAATATATTATATTGTATAATTAATTTTTTATATTAATTCAAAAAACTTTTTGCAAATTAATTTTTTAAATTATTAATAATTACTCTTTTAAATTTAATTTAAATAATTTAAAGAAATAAAAATAATTTTTGATTGCAAATATTTAATTGAATTTTAAATGAATTAATATATAAATAAAAGAAAATAATTTTGCAAAACACTGTAAATGAAAAACAATGATCTTTTTTTTATTCAACATTTATCACTTCTAAAGCATTAGATTGAACTTTAGATATAGAATCACCAAAAGTACTATACTCCATGGATGATTTCATCACATTAGATTTAAATAATCGTGAAGTAATATCTGGGACTTTCACATGATTATCATATTTATCATAAGCCCAAACCTCCACCAAGTACTGACCTTTCTCAGTTAAGTGCCATTGATAAGGCTCACTGTCTATACCATTAAAAGACTTATGAGGAGACGGTTGAATCACACCACTTGGTGAAGTAACTTTAAATATGCAATAATCAGTATTAAGAGGAGTAT
>JAITOM010000281.1 GCA_031289975.1 Methanobrevibacter sp.
TTCATCATAACGCAAAATACAATTAGCAGACTCCATGATTAAAACAATGAAAAATAGAATGAAACTTGAAATAAACAAGATTCTACCAATCATACCTTCAGTTAATTTAGCTATTAAACTATCTATAAACCCCCTTAATTTATTAATCAACTAAATCATCCTCTCTTACTATTATTTTTATGAGTTTTTAAATAGATAATTAAAGGAAGGATCTATTAAAAGACTGGTATAATAAATAGAATAGTCTTTATTATTTTCGTTAGGATCATCGAAAAACATGATCTCTATTTTAACTGGTAATTTACCATTTGGTTCTGCCTGATATCCAATATATTCATAAATATCAAATTGATTACTGGTTAAAAGGTCTTTTTTTTCGTAGACATTATCATTTTCCGCTAAAAGATTCATATCTTTATCATAATAACGAGTATTCATTTTTACATAATCAATATTAGACAAAACTTTTACACTACACCAAATACTATAAGAGTTTATAAAACCCTGAGATTGATTAGTAAAACCCAAATCAGTAACTTGAAGTTTACCTTTTATTCCTGTATTTCCACTACCTTTAATAACACCAAGACCAAAAGCAGATGAAGCAATAAAACCTATAATTACAATAAACCATAAAATCTTCAATTTTCTATCCATTTTAACACAACCATAAAACAAAAACGTAAACTTTTATGGAGGTTTTGTAAATAATTTACAAAACCTCCATTTAATATTCAATAAGTTTATATAATATATAATCAATAAGTTTATATAATCATATAATTTTAGAAACTATAGTAATTATAGAAAAGTTCTTAAATTTTGAATGATAATTTTTTTTATTAAATTATTTAATTTTAAATATTACTTCATTTTTAAATATTACTTCATTAAAATTTATAATTTTAAATTTTAAATAATATAAGTATATTTTAATTAATATAAATAATTTTAAATAAATATTTTTTAATAATATTTATTTTTAAAAAAGTTATTTATTAAGAACTTTATCAAAACCACTATAATAAAGGAATGTTAAAATATTAAATTATAAAATAAGATAGATACCATTAAATAAATAACAATGAAAAATTAATGAATATTAAAAATTGAATATTAAAATTTTAATAGAACTTTTTTTAAATAGATTATATTCATTTATTTAAAAAAATTTGGATTTGATAGGTGTTTTAAATGAAAAGAAAGCAAATTATTGTTAATTATTCAAAATCTCTAAAATCCTCTGAAATAGAAAAAATTATTAGTTATGGTAATCTGTTACAAGAGGAGAGGATAATATGAAAATTATACATATAAGTGATGTTCATAGTGATGAAAATGAGAATTTTTTAAAGTATTTGGATGAAAATGAAATAGATTTAGTTTTAATTTCAGGAGATATTACTGATTTTGGTCCTCAAGAATTTGCAGATAATTTTTTAAATAATCTTGCTTCTAAAACATCGGTAATAGCTATTCATGGAAACTGTGATATAGAAGCTATTCCTAAGACTATTGAAAATTCTAAAGCGATTTCTGGTCATGATAAGATTAATCTTTTTAAAAATATTTTAATATATGGTTTTGGTGGTTCAAATCCTACTCCATTTGCTACACCATTTGAAATAAATGAAGAAGATTTATATAATAGTTTGAATAATTTAATAAACTATGAAAATGTGATTATTGAAGAAAACAAATCTATAAATAAGGATAACATAATTAAAATATTGTTAACACATGCCCCGCCATTTGAAAGCGAAGCAGATAAAATATTAAGTGGAGACCATGTTGGAAGTAAAGCTGTTAGGGATATTTTAAATGAAAACGATTTTGATTTAAATTTATGTGGTCATATTCATGAAGCAAAGTCAATATCTAAATTAAATAATACCATCGTTGCAAATCCTGGTATGTTTAAGGATAATCATGGGATTTTAATAGAAACAGACGATGATAATTTTAATGTTGAAATTGTCAAATTTTAAAATCAAAACATTGTTAATGAATGTTTAAAAAATAGAAAATTTTTTTGAAGTCGTAGAATTCTTTTCGTATTTATTTAAAAAATTGGTTGATTTTAGAATGTTTTCTTTATAATAAGGAATTTGATTATCTAAAAAATTCATAAATTCCCTTGCAAGTTCATTTCTCTTATAACTATTTTTATCTTCTCCATTTATTTTTAAAATATTACAAATGGTTTCAATACTATCGTTATCAATATTATTAATAAATGGATATAAAATTTTTATTTTTAAACTTTCATCATCATTAAAAGCAATATAATTGGAATAGGATTTTAAACCTTCTCCAGATAAAATAGCTGATAGAATAGAATCAACTTCTTCATCCATGGATATTGAAGAAACTACACCATTGATATTGTTATCCTTTAAAAATTTAATTGTTTCTTTAGAATTTTTTAATTTAACAAATTCCTCATAAGATTTAAAGTTAGAAGAAATGATGTTTATCCCATACTTTCTTAAGTAAGATTCAAGTATGATATTTGATAAAATATCTCTTTTAGTATTATTAAATATTAATATTTGGTCTCTAATGCCAATTGAATGAGATAATGATTTAGATGCCTTAATAGCTATTTTTTGAAAAGCTGTTGATCTTAAAACATTTATTTTAGGAAATCTATTCTTAAAAATCTCCTCCCTTTTTTTAGAGAATTTAGAAAATCTTAGATTATTTATATAAATTCTATGTCTGTAAAGGGAAATAAATCTGGTATCTACTCCGATTCTTCCTAAAAATTTTAAAACATCTTTTTTTAAGTGTGTTTGATTATTAGTCATATTATTTCCTTATAATTTTAAGTTGTATATTCTGCATTTATTTTCACATAATCGTAGGTTAAATCACAACCAAATGCATTTGCAGTTCCATTAGCAAGATGTAAATCAATTAATATATTGATCTCATTATTTTTCATGATTTCTTCAGCATCTTTAAGATTTACTGTTCCTTCAAACCCTAAAATCTCACTATTTTTCACTAAATATACTTTTTCTTCATTATTAGAAATAGCTATTGAAATATTATCCGGATTAAAATCAACTCCGCAATATCCAACTGCTGCAACAATTCTACCCCAATTAGGATCTCCACCAAAAATAGCTGCTTTAACAAGAGAAGAAGATATAACAGATTTAGCTATTGTTTTAGCATCCTCATAACTTTTAGCTCCATTGACCTTAACTTCTAAAAACTTTGTTGCTCCTTCACCATCCCTTGCCATCATCTTAGCTAATTGAATACATAAATACTCTAATCCATCTTGAAATTTAGGGTCTAAACCATCATTATATCTAACATCAACTTTCTTAGTGGTTACTAAAATAACCTCATCGTTTGTGCTTTCATCCCCATCAACAACCAACATGTTAAAGCTTTTATCCACAGCCATTTTAAGTGAATCTTTTAAAAGTTTCTTATCTTCAATTTTAGCATCCGTAGATATAAAACATAACAATGTAGCCATGTTTGGAGCTATCATACCTGTTCCTTTAGCTATTGCACCAATTTTAACTTTTTCACCATTTTTTAATGTGATTTCAACAGCATATTCTTTAGGAACAGTGTCTGTGGTCATAATTGCTTTTGCACTATTGGTTGATGCCTCATTAGAATTTTCTAATTTAAGATCATCTATTAATTTATACATAATCTTCATTGGCATTTTTCTACCAATTACACCTGTTGAAGCAATAGCTATTTCATTTTTATTAATATTTAATTTATTGGATAGATGATTAATCATATCTTGACAATCTTCTTCTCCTTGAGAACCTGTAAAGCAATTAGCATTACCACTGTTAGCTATAATGGCTGAAATGATGTTATTCTCCATGATACTTTTAGTGTGTTTAACAGGTGCTGCCATGATTTTATTCGTAGTGAAAACTCCTGTTGCCATAGTTTCAGGAAAAGAAATAATACAAACCCCATATTTTCCTTCACGAAT
Organism: Methanobrevibacter sp.; assembly: GCA_031289975.1. Taxonomy (GTDB): domain Archaea; phylum Methanobacteriota; class Methanobacteria; order Methanobacteriales; family Methanobacteriaceae; genus Methanovirga. The sequence continues at coordinate 3,980 of JAITOM010000281.1, forward strand.
TCCTCCAGCTTCCACACCATAGACAGCACATATTCCACCATCAATAGTTTTTATATTATCATTCATTTTATCACATTAGTACTATAGTTCACATTCTTTAATAAAGTTTACATTAATTGATTAAATACAATACAGTATTATTGTAATTTTCATTTAAAGAAAAATTTAAATGGATGAATTAAACAAAATATTAAACAAAATAAAAAGCTTAAATGGGCAAATTAAAAATATAACATTAAAGTTACAATCATATAAACATACCCAGACAAAAAGAAAAAAGAAAACAACGATAAAAAGTTGAAAAAATAAAAAAATAGAAAGTTTAAATCTAGTTTATTTAATTAAATTCCTTATTTTTAAGAAATAATTGAAGTAAAACATTTAGATTTTAAATCAATGAAAAAATAATGATTAGTTTCAAAAATTAGAATACTTTAGTAAAATTAAAAAATTTTGAAAGTAGAGAAAATCAAAGATTTTCTAAGTTAAAACTAAAGTTTTTAAAGTGCCAAAAATTTGGTTCTTGACTATGATTAGAAAATAATCAAAAAATGCATTAATTCATTGAAATAGGCGATTCAGAACTAATAATTTGGGTTTATACAAATTTACTAATTTTTCATTGAAAAATTGATGATCACTCCCAATAATTTAAATTAAATTTTATTTTAATCAATCATAAACTTCTAAAATATCAATTATAAAAATAATAATTATATTATATTTTTTATCATAATATATGACAAATTTGATAAAATTTTATAAAAATCAATTAAATTAAATACAGATATCATTATATTAGTAAGTAACGCAAATACTTCTAAAATAAAGTGTAGTTACTTTTAATTTAACTTAATTAAAATTTTGCAATATGTCGTGTGCATGAGCCACTATTATTTAATAAACTATTAAATCAATACATTAAATTTATAAATTTTATAGTGGTTTTGATAAAGTTCTTAATAAATAACTTTTTTAAAAATAAATATTATTGAAAGATACTAATTTAAAATTATTTATATTAATTAAAATATATTAATATTATTTAAATTTTAAAATTATAGATTTTCATGAAATAATATTTAAAATTAAATAACTTAATAAAAAAAATTATCATTTAAAAAAATTATCATTTTAAAATTTAAGAACTTTTCCATAATGACTATATTAATAATTAAATAAAATAAATAAATTAGGTGAAAACATTTTTATTGAAAGTATTGAGAAAGTAAAGAAAACAATGCAAATTCCAGATAACATTAATATATTTGATACAACATTAAGGGATGGGGAACAAGCTCCAGGTGTTGCATTTACTGTAGATGAGAAGATTCAAATAGCTCAAAAATTAGATCAAATAGGTGTCGATACTATAGAAGTTGGTTTTCCAACAGTTTCAGATGGTGAAAAAGAGTCATCACGAGCTATTAATGATTTAGGATTAAATGCTAATATTTCTGGATTAACTAGAGTTTTAAGGCAAGATATTGATGCTTTAATTGATAGTGATTTAAATTATATGCATACATTTATTGGGACTTCAAAGTTACATAGAGATTATAAGTTAAAAATGTCTAAGGAAGAAATTTTAGAGAAAGCCATTTATGCAATTGAATATGGTAAAGATCATGGAATTAATGTTGAATTTTCAGCAGAAGATGCTACAAGAACTGAAGAAAATTATTTAATTGAAGTTTATAAAGCAGCTGAGGTAGCAGGAGCAGATATTATAAATGTTCCTGATACTGTAGGTGTTTTATTTCCATCAGCAACAAAAGAATTAATTACAAAAATTAAAGAAAACATTAAAATTCCAATTAGTATCCATTGCCACAACGATTTTGGTTTAGCTGTTGCTAATTCTTTAATGGCTATTGAATCTGGAGCAAATCAAGCTCATGTGACCGTTAATGGGATTGGTGAACGTGCTGGGAATGCATCTTTAGATGAATTTGTGGTGGCATTAAAAGTTGCTTATGGATATGAACATCTTAAAATTGATACAAAACAGCTATTTAATTTATCAGAATTCATATCTAAATTAACTGGAATTAAAATTCCTATTAATAAACCAATTGTAGGTGGAAATGCATTTGCTCATGAATCAGGAATACATGTACATGGTGTTTTAGAAAATGCAGCTACCTATGAACCAATAAGTCCTGAAATGGTAGGTCACACAAGAAAAATTGCTTTAGGAAAACATACAGGAGCAAATAGTCTAAAATCAAAATTAAAAGAATACAATATTAAGATTAATCAAGAACAATTCACTCAAGTTTATAATCAAATAAAAACTCTTGGAGATAAAGGAAAAATTATAACTGATGCAGATTTAAAAGCAATAGCTATCACTGCATTAGGAAAAGCAAAAAATGAATCAATAAAACTTTTAGGTATTACAGTAATAAGTGGGGATACTGTATCAGCTACTGCAACTGTTAAACTAAGTATTGATGGTAGGGTTGAAGAAAAATCAGAAATAGGTGTTGGACCAGTTGATGCTGCATTAAAAGCTATTTCTAAATTAGTAAAAGGATACATTGATGTTGAATTAGAAGAATATAATATTGATGCCATTACTGGTGGTACCGATGCTTTAGCAGAAGTCTTTGTTATAAGTTCTAATAGTGAAGGAAATAAAGCAACAGGAAGATCAACCCAAGAAGATATTGTTTTAGCAAGTGTTGATGCTATATTAAATTCAATTAATAAAATAATAGCTATTAAATAGTTTAATTTATTATATTCTACCTAAAAACAAAATTTTCATCCTCTTAAATCGAAACATTTATATTGTGTATGTTATAAAAATATTAATTGAAACACGAAAAATATTTTTTTTCATTATTTAGTTAAAGTCCTTTGATAGGGTGATTAGGACTTTAACCACCCCTATTATTATTTAATTCCTCTTAATATTTGCTATTCCTAATTTAATGAATATTTCACCATAATAGCTCATTAAACTTGAGATAAGATAATAATTATTCAATGGTTATTTCTTTATCTGATTTTAAAGGAATAAGTGTTAATGTTAGTGGTATTATTACCAAAATTAGAATTAAAATAATATTTATCCCTATTTGGATGTAATTCGATGTAATAAATAATTTTATTAAGCCATTAATCCAAATACATAATAATATAATTGGTGATACATATTTCATAAGTATTCCCCACCATTTACCAATTTTTATTTTTGAATTAGTGTTTATAATATCTAAAAGTTTATCTACTCCAATAAACCATGAAAAAATAATTGCTCCTAATATTGCTCCAAAAATAACACCCCCATTAGTTAAAAATCCATCAACTGTTTTTAAAAGATAGTCACCTAAACCTGTTGTAAATATTGTTGTCATCATAAATCCAATAATACATAAACATGTTACTAACTTTTTCCTGGATAAATTGAATTTTTCTTCGATTCCAGATACGATTGGTTCTAACAAGGATAATGTTGAGGTTATTCCTGCAAAAAACATGCTTATAAAGAATAATGGTCCTAATATATATGCAATTGAACCCATAACATTTAAAATTTCTGGGAAAACAACAAAAGCCAAACCTGTGCCTTCACTTATAAGATTATCAATAGCTATTCCTGTTCTTGTAGACATGAATCCTAAGATTGAAAATATCCCTATTGCAACACATAGTTCAAAACCACAATTCGCGATTGTAATAATAATCACATTCTTTGGTATTTTTGATTTTTTATGCAAATAACTGGCATATGTAACAACTTCCCCCTGTCCAAGACTTAATGAAAATAATATTTGGCTTATAGCAGCAATCCATATAATTGGATTCCAAATTTCGTTCCAATTAGGAGTAAAAAGTTTAATTAATCCGTATGATGCACCATTTAATGTAAGGGAGTAAATAATAATAATTCCCATTAGTGTAAATAGTGAGGGAATTACAATTTTATTTAACCTTCCAATACCACTATTAATGTTTCTATGTGATATAAACCAGATTATAAACCATATTATTAACACTGCAATTAAGACAGGTATAGCAAAATAAGTTAAACCTGAAACCGAGTCTGTTGATTGCAATAGTGTTTGTGAGAAAAAATGGTCAGGGTTAGTTCCCCATCCTTTAAAGAAACTAAGAACAAAATAAATCCCATCCCATCCAATTACACAAACATAGTAGACCAATATTAAAAATGTCGTTAATGGAACCAACCATCCAACAAATTCAAATTTAGGATTGATGGTTTTCATTATTTTTGGGAAAGATGTTCTATATTTAGTTCCAACACCATATTCTAAAAGCATGAAAGGAATACCTACAAGTAATATAGCTATTAAATAAACAAATAGAAATGATCCCCCCCATTTGAATAAAGTATGTATGGATATCTCCATATATTACCTAAACCAACAGCAGCACCTATCACTGAAAGTAAAAAAGCGAAAGAAGAATCCCATTTAGGTTTATTTTCTTTTTTATTATTTTTTAAATCATTAATCATAAACAACAACTTACTTAGAAAATCTGAAAATTAAGGATAAAAATTCAGATTTTTGATAAGTATCCTCTTTTTATAGTGTAGATTTTTATATAAAACTTTTTAAGATATTTGAACTATATTTTAGTATGAAAGGTTTGATAAAAATAAATTATATAGTCAAACACCATATTTTTGGCACTTTAAAAATTTTAGTGTTAGCTTAGAAACGAAAAATCTTCGATTTTCCTAAGTTATCTTCGATAACAAATCTTTGATTTTCGGCACTGTAAAAAGAGGATGGAAATTCACAATTTGGAATTTGGATTTTAGCATAAAAGCATTAAACCCCTATACATGTCATTAAACTTTTATCGTCTGTTTTCAATTTTTCAATTGTGAAAATCCATGCTAATTTTACAGTGCCAATATAATGATATCTGTATTTAATTTAATTGATTTTTATAAATTTTATCAACTTTGTCATATATTAGGCTTAATATTTGAGCCTTAATTAAATAGTCTAAAAATAGTTTATTATTTCTTAACTTATATTATAATTTAAATGGTATATTTATAATAAGATAAAACTAAATATAGTGGTTTTGATAAAGTTCTTATTAAATAACTTTTTTTAAAAATAGATGGTGTCAAGAAGCGTGGAGGTTTTGAAAAATTTTGGATTTTATATATAAATGAAACCTAAAATAATAAAAAAACTCCAAAAAAGTTTACACCATCTAAAAATAAATATTATTAAAAAATATTAATTTAAAATTATTTATACTATTTAAAATATATTCATATTATTTAAAATTTAAAATTATAGATTTTAATGAAGTGATATTTAAAAATAATTTAATAAAAAAATTTTTCATTCAGAATTTAAGAACTGTTCTATAATGAATAATATAATAGGTTAAAAACTAAATGTTTGAAAATAATGAATTATTTTAATTTTTCTTATTTTATAATAAAAATTAATTTAAAATTATTATTATTAAAATATTTAAATCTAAATGATTTTTTGATGAATAAAATGATTATAAATATTTTTTTTTACAAAATAATATAATTAAGTCAATTGCATTAATACTTGCAAACTTATAGGTTTATACTGTCTATAAATCATTCATTTATAATTTATATATGGTTTATACCTCATATTTAAAATATCTTATTAATAATAATTTTAAATTAACTTTTATATCAAATACTTGATAATAATAAATAATATTTACTTTGTATAAAAATCCTCAAATTTTAATATAAATGGATTTAAAAGATTATTAATAAAATTTATAAATATTAGATAGCTCATAAATTTTAAGTAAAACAATGTATAACTTTTGATTAAAAATAATTTTCATGAATTTATATTTAAAATTAAATAAAGTGGAAATGTTAATACCATCCAATAACTCCAAATATCGATTATACTCTTAGCATTGTCAAAAATTAACAAACTCCACACCTCAAAAATATTACTTAAATCATTTTCCCTTTCTTAATTTAAAATGATTTTTCACTTGATTATTTAAAATAAATTTTTTAAAAAATATATGAAATTTATTATAATTTAATTTTTATATCTAAAGCACTTGAACCCTTTTCATATACAAAAATAGGATTTATATCAAGTTCAGATATTTCTGGGAAGTCTAAAGTTAATTTAGCTACTCGTTTAATGGCTTCTTTAACCTCATCAATATCACTTGGAGCTTCACCTCTAAATCCTTTAAGTAATGTTGCAGCTTTAGTATTTTCAAATTGGGCATCGATTTCATCAGAACTTATTCCTTTTACTAAATTAAATGCAACATCTTCAATAAGATTTACATATATTCCACCCATACCAAATGCAACCATAGGTCCAAATTGTTTGTCTCTAATCATGCCCACAAGCACTTCTTGCCCATTAGGCATCATTTTCTGTACTTCTATACCATCAGGAATAATGTCTGGATGTGCTTTTTTAGCATTTTCCATGATTTCCGCAAATACTTTTTCAGCTTCTTGTTTAGTTTTAATACCTACTTTTACTCCGCCAATATCTGATTTATGAAGTATCTTATCTGAGGCAATTTTTAAAACAACTGGGAATCCCATTTCTTCAGCTATTTCACCTGCTTCTTTCGGAGTGGTTGAAAGTATTATAGGTGCTGCAGAAATTTTATAGGCTTTTGCTACAGCATAAGCTTCACTACCAAGTAAAGTGTCTCTTTTATCTGATTTAACTTTCTTGAAAATGTCTTCCACAGCTTTTTTATCTACATCAGTAATTTTAGCTATTGGATCATCATATTTTCTATTTTGCACACTATTAAATCTTTCCAAATAATCCACTACTTTAACAGCAGTTTCTGGAAAAACATAAGTTGGAATATTATTTTTTCTTAATAGCTTATCAGCATTTATAAATGATGGTCCACCCATATTCACAACAATAACTGGTTTATCAAAGTTTTTTGCTCCTTCGATTAATGCAGTAGCTATTCCATCAGGATCGGCAGTTGCTGTTGGACAAACCATTACAATCAGACTATCAACCTTATCATTGTTTAAAACTATGTTTAATGTTTCTTGATATCGACTTACAGGCGCATCTCCTAAAACATCAATTGGATTTTTCACACTGCCTTCGTCTGGAACAACTTCTTTAAGTTTAGCTGTTACATTATCATCAAAATTAACAAGATTTAAACCATATCTTTCCATTGCATCAACCGATACGACCCCTCCACCACCTGCATTAGTAATGATTGCAAGATTACGTCCAGTTGGAATTGGACACATTGAAAATGCTAAAGCAACATCAAATAATTCATCCATGGTTGTTACTCTAAAAATTCCTGATTGTTTAAATGCAGTATCAAATGCTACATCACTTCCTGCTAAAGCTCCTGTATGTGATGATGCTGCTGCTGCTCCAGCTGCACTTGAACCAGATTTTAAGATAACCACAGGTTTTTTATTTGAAACTTTTCTAAGAGTTCTTAGGAAGTCTTCATCTTCAGATATAGATTCCAAATAAGCTATTACAACTGCAGTATCATCATCATCAGCTAAAAACTTTAAAAGTTCAATTTCACTGACACCCGCCTTATTTCCAAGACTTATTACTTTAGAAAATCCTATACCTGCAGTCACACTCCAATCTATAATAGCTACCATCATTGCACCACTTTGAGAAATAAATGCAATATTTCCTTTAGGTGGCATCATCTGTGAAAATGATGAATTTAAAGGTGTATGGGTATCAATTGTTCCTAAACTATTAGGTCCAATTAAGTTGATATCGTATTTCTTTAAAAGGTTCACCATTTCTTCTTCAAGTTTTAAACCTTCATCTCCAACTTCTTTAAATCCTGCAGTAATCACTACCATATTTTTAACACCAATTTCACCACATTCTTTGATAACTTGGTTTACAAACTGTGATGGTATAGAAATAACCACAAGTTCAGGTACTTCACCTAGATCTGCAACATTTTTATAGGATTTAATACCTTTAATTTCATCAGAATTTGGATTTATAGGGTATATTTTTCCTTCATAACCTTCTTTTAGAATATTATCCACAATTATATATCCTACTTTTTTTTCGGAATTTGATGCACCTATTACAGCTACAGACTTAGGATTAAACATTTCATTAAGAATATTCATAAATTAGCTCCTTGGATTAATTATCTTCTAAACTATTTTTAATATAGTGTATTAAATAATGTTTGTAAGTAAAGAAAAGCCTTGCTTTTCTAAATTTAAAAATATTAAATTTTTAAATTAAAGAAAAACTTTGTTTTTCTAATTGAAATAAAAAATTTCAGTAAAGAAAATCAAAGATTTTCTAATTGAACAAGTCCAATAATGAAGTTTTTAAAAGTGAACCTGTACTTATTAAATTTTTAATTAAACAAAATATAATTATAGTCATTTTGGAAAAGTTCTTAAATTTTGGATGAAAATTTTTTTTATTAAATTATTTAATTTTTAATATTACTTTATAAAAATTTATAATTGTAAATTTTAAATAATATAAATATATTTTAAATAATATAAATGATTTTAAATTAATATTTTTTAATAATATTTATTTTTAAAAAAGTTTATTTATTAAGAACTTTATCAAAACCACTATAAATTATTTAATTTTAAATATTACTTTATAAAAATCTATAATTTTAAATAATATAAATATATTTTGATCAATATAAATAATTATAAATTAATATCCTTCTAATAATATTCATTTTTAAAAAATTAATTTAATATTAATTTGAAATTTTAAAAAACAAGATTATTTAAAAATAAATGACTGATTACAAACATTTTTTTTTACACTACTATAGTTCTATTTATATTATTAATATATTAGTTATTATTATATATTTAATTATTATTTATATGTTTTATTGTTATATGTTCCCTCAATTAATAAACACTCATGTGTTTATATACTTATCATTTTAATGTATAATAAATATTAAACTTGATTAAACGATAGTATCGACGTATTAAATTAAAAGTTAATGAAACTATAGTAAAATAATTAATGCCCTAATCAATTTAATTATTAGAAAACTTTTGCATTGATATAGTATCATGCGCATTAATAAATAATCATAATCATCAAATTAAAAATATTGAGCATAGCACTAATTTTTTGAAAAAAATGTTTATCTTGAAAAAAATGTTTCAGTTTTAATGATTTATTTATTTTTAGAAACATCAATCATTCTTTCAATAGCTTTCAATGATTTTTTAGCTATTTCATCACTAAGTTTGACTTGAAATTCTTCAGTAATAATAGATTTTCTAATTTTATCTAAACTATTAAGCTTCATAGTTTTACAAATCCCATCATCAAGGAGAGGAATAGCTATTTTATCTGGAAATTCCCTGTTTATTCTTGTAGAAAGATCTATTTCTGTTCCAATGATAAATTCCCTATTTTTAGAGTCTTTAACATGAGAAATCATTCCCCCAGTACTTAAAACAAAATCGGCAATATCTTGAACCTCCACATTGGCTTCAGGATGGATTAAAACCTCAGCATCAGGATACTTTTCTTTTTTAAATGTAACATCTCCAACATTAAACATTTTATGAACATAACAATATCCTACCTCAGGAATAGATATTATTTCTTTATCTGTTTGTTTAGCCACATAACTCGCTAAATTGTTATCTGGACCAAAAAGAACTTGATCACTATCTAAACTTTCAACAACCTTAACAGCATTAGAAGATGTGACAATAATATCTGCTTCTGCTTTTGCTTCTGCTAAAGTATTGACATATAATGCTACATTTGCATCAGGATATCTTTTCTTCGCATCTTTAATCTCATCTGCACTTAACATATGTGCCATAGGACATTCAGCACCATAATCTGGAATTATAATTTTTTTATCAGGATTTAGAATAGCTGCAGTTTCTGCCATGAAGTCAACACCACAAAAAATTATTAAATCCTTATCTTCAATTTCAGATGCCTTAATACAAAGTTCTAATGAATCTCCAACAAAATCAGATATTTCTTGAACTTTTTCTGGTTGATAGTTATGTCCAAGAATAATCCCATTTTTTTCATTTTTCAGACTAATAATCTCTTTTTGTAAACTATTTAACATTTTTATCAACCATTAATTGTTATTTTATTAAAATTAAATAGAATATTTAAGTTTGTTTGGCTGTTTATAAATTCCACATTTAAATTTATGAATTTTATTTATTAATTAGTATTTTGGTTTATATTGTATGAAATAATGTTTGTAAGTAGAAAAAAACTTTGTTTTTCTAATTGAGCAATTTCAATAATGAAATTTTTTAAATTATATCGTAAATGTCAAATTTTTAATTATAGTAGTTTTGATAAAGTTCTTAATAAATAATTTTTTTAAAAATAAATATTATTAAAATAAATATTATTAAAATAAATATTATTAAAATAAATATTATTAAAATAAATTTATTTAAAATTATTTATATTAATTAAAATTAATTTATATTATTTAAAATTTAAAATTATAGATTTTTATAAATTAATATTTGAAATTAAATAATTTAATAAAAAAATTGTCATCCAAAATTTAAGAACTTTTCCAAAATGACTATATTATCAAAGTTGACATGATTGATATTAATCATTTTTTTGATATTGACCATTTTTTAGTCAGGAGCCAAGATCTTTACACTCTCGATCAATACAGTACTAAAAAAAGGCTTTTACTTACAATCCATTTGAGTAAAATAGTTAAAAATAATATACCCCTTGGATTTTTCACATCCCCCAATAAGTTAATCTTTCAATATATTTTTTAACCCCACCTATATAATTTTAACTTTCATACAAACCAATCAAATGTATAAAAACAGTTTTTATCCAATATAATATCATTAATTAATAAAACTAATTCGTATTAAATCTTTTATAAAATTTTATAGAAATTTAGTTTTGATAATTGATAAGTATAAATACGATGAAAAACAAATATTAATTTTAAATCCTCAATACAATACCCTAATACAATTATAAACTTCTTAATTTTTTGTGATCATTATGTTTAAAGAAAAAAAATATGGTAGAACAGTTAAAAATATTCCTAATGGATTTGATTCTGCTAATGATTTTTTTGAACATCTTTTTAATAATAAAGACATGATTTGGATGGGTCAAAATACAAACCATCTACATAAAAAGGATTATATTTACAATGAAATGGTAGAATGTTTAAGAAGTAGGCAATATTCTAAATATCCTCCTTCTGAAGGATTTTCAAAACTCAAAAATTTAATATTAGACGACTTAAACCTAAAAGATAGTGATATTTTAATAAGTTCTGGAGGAACAGACTCACTTTATCTTGCAATGAATGTTATTTTAGAACCTCATCATAATGTAGTCACTCCTGATCCAGGTTATTTAATTATAGATAACTTTGCAAGTAGATTTGCCAATGAAGTTATTCAAATTCCTATTTATAATAGTGAATGTGGTTACAAATTAACACCAAAACTTCTTAAAGAGAATATGAATGAAAATACTAAAATAATTGTTCTTATTGACCCATTAAATCCATTAGGTACGGCTTATACTTCCAAAGAGATTGAAGAATTTGCTAAAATAGCTACCCACAATGACATTTATTTAATTCATGATGTGACATATAAAGATTTCGCAAGAGAGCACTACTCAATAGCAAAATATGCTCCAAGCAACAGTATAACTATTTACAGTTTTTCAAAGATTTTTGGAATGGCGGGATTGAGAATCGGTGCTATGGTATCTAATCATGAGGTTATATCAGCTGTTAAATCAATAATAATTAATGATTTAGGAACAAATATAATTGCTCAAGCAGGAGCAATAGCTGGTTTAAAATCTAAGGATAAATGGTTGGATTATATTGTAAACACAACAAGAAACAATCAAAAATTAATTAAATCAATGATTGATACTATTGACGATGTTTTTATTGTTAATTATCCATCTGATGGAAATATGTTAGCTATTGATATTGAAAAAACTGGAATTAACTCAGAAGAACTTGCTGAATATCTTTTAGATAAAAACATCTTTACAAGAAGTGGAAATTATACAAGTTCTCGCTTTGGAGATAAATATCTTAGAATTAGTTTCTCAATTCCTGAAGAAGAAGTGATAATATTTAATCAAGAGTTTCTAAAAGCAATCAAAGCTCTTAAAAACAAATAAAATAGTTAAATATAATATATTTTAACCGATTGTTTAGGAGATAAAAAAAATGAATAAATATATGGAGATTAAATTTGATGATATTAATTATTCAATATATAAACTTGGTTTTTGGAAGAATGAATATAAAATAAACCTAACTGGAAAATCAAAAGAAATTCCTGTTACAAAACCAAGTATAGACCATGTACTATTATCCATGGAGGAGATGAGAAAATCAAGTTTTGAAGTTGATGGTAAAAATGTTAATGGAATGTTAGCTCTATCCTTACAATTAGATAATAAATTTAAAAATACTCCGATTGATGATTTAATAGCTATTGAAGAAGAGGAATATAAAAATATCGTGACTGAAATAGATGAATTAAAACTTGAAAGCCCTGAAAAATCAGTGAAATTAGATAATAATCAATATTTAATCTATAAATTAGAAAAAAAATGCCATGTTACAATGGCTAAACCAGCCAATAAATTCACTGAAGATTATCATATTAAAGAAATTGAAAGATTAAAAGAAAATAGGGTTTGATGATTAATTAAAAATTTTGTGATATGTTGTGTGCATGAGCCTAAGATAATTTAATGACTTGTTTCCCTATATTTTTTAGGTATTGTTACCTTATTTATCTATATTTTGTATTAAATTCTTCTCTATTTAGATTTTCATATTCTCCGTTAACTATTTCTTAGTCTGACTTTTTTATGGCTTTTAATATTTCTTGCTCTTCTTCTATGATATATTTTTCACTACCATCTTCATTATATATCTTTAATTCATTTTTTAAGTATTTATTTATTATATTTGTTTGTGCTTTCTTCACCATCGGTTACTTCTTCATACCAACATAAAAAACCATAACGAGCTTCCCAAAGTATATCTAATAGTTATTTTTGAAGGATTACCATAAATAACAATATCTTTTTTATCTTTATTAATCCATTGAACATAGGATATTTATCAGCAGCATTAACATCACCAAGTTGAGAACCTACATGACCATACCTACCTATCAATGATTCGCTGTCATTAATAGTAGCATATAATCTAATTACAGAGTTTTTTTCTCCATATGAAGTTATTATTTACTATAGATTGCACCACAATAACATATCCATGAATTGGTTCCGGATACATCATTGTCTCTATCACCAGGATACAATAAATAATCAATAGCTCCGTTTGCATCATTGGTTACTTCAAAAAAATCATTAACAGGAACTATTTGACCATCGTTGGATTCATGTCTTGTTTTTTAGGTTTACCTTCTAAATTCCAAGCCCATTCTTTAATTCTGTATCCATCGTTTTGTGCAATGTATAAATCACTTTGATTATATAATTCAATCATTTCTTGCTCAACATCATTTCTTGCTCAACAATTAATGGTATATTTCTCCATTGAGTTCTAAAATCAATTTGCTTGTAATCTTCAGGTGATAAAATTTCTCTAAAAACATGAACTAAGTTATCTGTTGTTTTTAGAGAGTGTAAAGAAGTTGGCTCCTGAAATTTTTTGGGAATATTAAATTCATCATATAATACTTTATTTTAGCTTTTAACTTATTATGTAGTATACAATCAAAAATTAATATTAATAAAAATTGAAATCATTGATTAAG
>JAITOM010000282.1 GCA_031289975.1 Methanobrevibacter sp.
TTATATTTGAAAACTAATTTAAAAGTAATTCATAGTAGTAGTAGTAGTAGTAGTAGTAGTAGTAGTAGTAGTAGTAGTAGTAGTAGTAGTAATAATAATAATATAATATTAGACTATATAAAGCTTTATAAATGAGGAAAAGATAAATACGAATTAAACTTTTTGAAAAAAATTAAATGTGAAAAACAAGCAATTATAACAAAGAAAAATAGGAAAAAGTATAAATATGAAAAGAACAAAAAGGATAAAATAAGTAAAAAAAGGATGAAATAAATCTTTTAAAATTTAAAAAGTATTCATTATATTTTTTAACTGATTTAACTGTTTTTAACCATTGGAAAGTTAAAATTATTGGTTTAAATTCGTGGTTTTAATTGGATTTTTATATATGATTAAACGATTTTTTTCATCTTAAAACAATTTTTAAAGATGTAATATCAGAAAATAAGTATTATAAAATACTTATGGAATATACCCTTAAAAAGGATTTATTTTATCATAATTTTCACTATTTTTTTTATTAAAAATATAAGTTTTTATAAGAAAAGTCAAAAATGTGTGGTTAAGTGTAAAATAGCTTTTATACTGCTTCATTTAATTGTTTAAATTGGATCTTATTTTGAATTTAATTGAATATTTATTTTAATATTTAAGTATATTCACCATAATAATCAGATTATTTCATTTTTATTCAAATAAAAGATAAAATTCTATGAATTTATGGTTATGTCCATTATATTCAAATTTAGATTAAATAATATGTTTTATTTCCATATAAGTAAATAAAAATATTTTTATAAATAAATTTAGAATAATAAAATAAATTTAGAAGATAGTGAACTAAAAAATGTTTTTAAGCAATGATTTTTTAAAAATATCTTTAAATCATCAGTTTCATAAATAAAAATATAATATTATTTATTTTTAAAAATAAAGTAATTAAATTTATTAATTAATAATCTAATAAAATATTAGAAAGTATTATTGAAAATTAAATAAAAATAAATGAGCAATTACAAACTTTTTTTATTCCACAATAATAAAATAAATTTAGAATAATTAATTATTAAATAATTTAACGGAGGAAAACTTAATGGATCAAACCTTACTAATGCTTCCTGGTCCTACAAATGTATCTAATCGTGTGCTTCAAGCAATTTCTAAAAATGTTGTAAATCATAGAAGTGCTATATTTGGAGAAATCTTAACTGAAACTTCTCAGTTAATGTCTGACTTATTTAAAACCAATGATCAATCTTATTTATTAACTGGTTCAGGTACTGCTGCTATGGAAGCATCGATTGCAAATATTTTAAATCCCAATGATAAAGTTTTAAATGTCATAAGCGGTAAATTTGGCGAAAGAATGAGAGATATTACAAATTCTTTCGGAGGTAAATCAGTTGAACTTAATATTGAATGGGGAAATTCTGTAAAGCCAGAAGATATCGAAGAAGAATTAGAAAAAGATGAAAATATAAAATTTGTGACTGTTGTTCACAATGAAACTTCTACAGGAGTGGCTGCACCAATTAAAGAGATAGGTAATGTATTAAAAAATTATAATGCTTTATATGTTGTTGATACAGTATCTTCTCTTGGAGGAGATCATGTGGATGTTGATAAATATGGAATAGATATTTGTTTTACTGGTTCACAAAAATGTTTGGCGGCACCACCTGGAATGGCAGCTATTACTGTAAGTGATGATGGATGGAAAGTGATTGATGATGTGGATTCAAGCACTTATTATTTAGATTTGAAAAAGTATCGTAAATATGGTGCTGGGACCCCACCTGAGACACCTTATACTCCATCAGTTACTTTGGTTTATGGATTATGGGAAGCATTGAAAATCATTTTTGAAGAAGGATTGGATACGAGAATTAGAAGACATGAAAGAGCTTCAAAAGCAACACGAGAAGCTATAAAAGCTATTGGTCTTAAATTATTCCCTGAAGAAGAAGTTTCATCCACAACCGTTACTGCGATTAATATGCCTGATGGAGTAAGTGATAGTGAGCTTAGAGGAACTATGAGAAATGAATATAAAGTAGAGTTAGCTGGTGGACAGGATCATTTAAAAGGTAATGTTTTTAGAATTGGTCATATGGGCAATATAACTTATAAAGAGTTAGTTATTACTTTTTCTGCATTGGAAATGACTCTAAAAAAATTAGGTTTTGATATAGACTTAGGTGTTGGTGTAGCTGAAGTAAATAGAACATTTATTTAATTTTAATCTTTTTTTTTATTTAATTTTCTACTGTTTTTATTAAATTTATTATCTCTTTTTTAAACATTTCTACACTTATTTTGAAAATTTTTATACTCTTTTACAATTTTGCAAGATTTCTAAATAATATAGTGTATGAAATAATGTTTGTAAGTAATGAAATTTTTTAAATTACATCATAAATGTCAAATTTTTAATTAAAAAAATTATAATTATTATTTAAAAAATTAATTTAATATTAATTTAAAATTTATAAAAATAAGATATTTAAAAATAATGATTACTTACAAACATTTTTTACATCACTATATACAAATAGTGAATAAAAAAATTAACAACTTATTTTATCAAACTTTTCATCTTAAACTACAAAAGATAGACTATCAGTTTTATATGGTAAGTTGTTTTTATTAATTCATTTTAAAGAATTCTTCTATTATTACAACAGTTATCTTTCTTTGATGAAAATTGATTTTTTAATTCACCTCCACAATATATTAAAAATAAGTGCATTACTAAAATATCTGAAGGAAAAAGCATGGCTAAAATAACAAAAGATAAGCTCATTAAAAGAGCTAAAAAACTTTTTAAGAGAAAAAACTATGAGAATTGTATTAAAACTTCTAATAAAATTTTAAAAATGGATCCTAATTTTTTAGAAGCTTATATATTTAAATTAAGATCTTTAAAAGAATTAGGCGAAAAAATAAATATGGATGATTATGAAAAAACTATTTTAGAATATCTAAGCCATTCTCCCAAGGATGAAGAAAATTATTTGGTTGCTATAGATTATCTTTTATCAATGAATAAGTTTGATTTAGTAAGTTCTATTAGTGATGAAGGCATGTTATTACATCCTGACTCTTATAATATCTTGTTATCAAGACTAAAAGCTTTAATTTATAATAATAATGAATTTGAGGAGAATATCAAATATCTTGATAATTTATCAAAAACAAATAAGTTTTGGAAAAATATATTGTATCTTAAAGCAAATCTTTATGGGGAAAAGGACGATTTTGATAAGTCTTTAGAGGTTTATAATGACCTATTAAGTGATTCAATGGATTTAGAAACACTTTTAAGAAAACTTAGGACCTTAAAGCTATTAAGAAGAGATGATGAAGTCCTTGAAATATTGGATAGAATGATTGATTATGACGATGAAAAGAATTGGGCATTAGTAAGTAAAGGATTGCACTTTCAAGATCAAGATGAATCATTATCTATTGAACTTATAGATGAAGCTATTAAAAATGATCCTGAATATGGTTTTGCATACTATGGAAAAGCAATCATTTTATCGGGAATGAAAAAATACGATTATGCAAAAGAAAATCTTGATAAAGCTTTAAAATATGATGAAAACCTTAGTAAATATGCAGATTTTAATCTTATATTCGCTTATATTATCTATCATGCTGATGGTGACATGATAAATGCATTAAAACTTTTATCAAGAATTGATTTAACGGATTATAGTTATTATGATTCTATAAATTTAAATTTAGAAATATTTCAGGATTTATGCTTAGAAGAAAGACATGATTCTGATGGAATTTCCTGTACTAATTTTGATGGAAACTTTGATAAAGACTCAATGAATTCATTCAAAAATTCAAAAAATGGTTTAATTCACGTCATTTTCTATAAAAATCATGATAGTCACTTAGTTGATATACGTATCTATAATAATCCTGTAGATAATAACTTATCACCAGAGATAATGAGTATGATTGAATCTGGTGTTGATGTGGAACTTTATGATGATATACCAGAAAAAAGAGATTTGACATCTGTTGAAGATTATGAACAAGCTTTATCTGATTTTCATGATTTGAAAGGAGATGAATATTTTAAGGAACATGAAGGACACTTTTGGAAATTACATGAAACACGTCCATTTATGATGTGGTTATTAGATTACTCAGCATTATTATGGGAAGAAGAAATAGACAAAGATAAATCAATTGACTTATTAAAATATATACTTGTACTCAATCCAGATGATAATCAAGGAGTAAGAGACATATTGATGACAAGATTTTTAGAACTCAATAGACTAAAAGAATTTGAAAAATATAGGATTGAATATGATGGAGGTTATGGATCTTTTGTACTATATAACAATGCCTTATTCTCTATTAAAAATAAAGAAAACGATGCTAAAATTAAATCTTTATTAAAAAAAGCTATTGAATTTAATGATTATATCATACCTTACTTAACCAATGAGAAGCCAATTCCACAAGTTTTACCTGAATTTTATTCAGATGGAAATTTAAATGAAGCTGAATATTATGTTATAATATCTATTAAAGCATGGCATGATGATGAAGTAGCTATGAAAAAATTGAATGAATATATTCGAGGGACACTGTAAAATTAGCATGGATTTTTACAGTTGAAAATAATCCTAAAATATTAATGAAAGTATTAAAGGACAAACAATCAAAAATAAAAAGTTAAATTGTGAATATGATGAATTTGTAGATGATATCTTATTTAACAGAATAATAAAAACAACAATTATTTTTTTAATTAAAATTGAAGAGTTGGATAAGGAAACAAAAGGAAATTTACAAAGTATACTCCCTTATTTTAATTCAGTCTCGACAATAAGTATTAATAAAGAGGATTTTAATTATAGTTCATGGAATAGGAACAATTATCATTATAAATGGATTATAGAATTATGTAAATGGATTTTTAAAAATTATATCCTTCCAGCTGATAGTGAAGATGAAGATGGTTATGCTAAAACTTTTATTGAAAATCATAAAAATGAATTAGCTATTTTATTTGAAAAAAAGTTTACTACCTCTTTAAATTAAAATTTGAATAATTTAAAGAATAATTTTTAATAAAAAAAAAAATTTTTAAATAAATGTTATAAAAGTTTGGAGAAGTAATATACTTAATTTTAAATATTATTTTATAAAAATCTATAATTTAAATTTTAAATATAGTGATGTAAAAAATGTTTGTAATTAATCATTATTTTTAAACATCTTATTTTTATAAATTTCAAATTAATATTAAATTAATTTTTTAAATAATAATTTTTATTTATT
>JAITOM010000285.1 GCA_031289975.1 Methanobrevibacter sp.
CTCTCACAATTATTTTCGGGGCTGCGAAAAATCCAAATGATAAATTTATTCATCAACTTTCTACTCAAATGTATGGTGTAAGTAAAAATCTTTTTTTAGTAATGTATTGATCTTATAAACTTATTAAAATGCTTTAAAAAATGAAGTATTACAAATATTGAATAAAGTATTATAACTTCAATAGTTCAATTTGACACACACTTAGAAAATAATCTTTGATTTCCCATTTCAAAAAGTTTGTTAAATACTTTTTAGATGATTAAAAAAATAAAAATTAATTTAAAAGCAATAGTTTTACTACAACACTAACAATTAAAGCAGTGAGAACTATACTAATACCTTGAACACGACTAACATCCCTGTTTAAATGATTTAAGTCATTATCTTTAATATTATTTAAATTATTTTTAACATCCTTGATTTCTTTCTCTAAAGTATCAAATTTTAAGTTTAAATTCTTTTCTAAACTATCAAGTTTTCCATCAAAATTCTTTTCCAAACTATCAAACTTTTCATCAAAATACTTGAATAAAACCTTATTATTTTCATCATGCATTTCTATCACCAATTATTTATTAGTTCAATTTAGTATTTAAATTTTGCTATTACAATTCACATGTTATCAAATTTTTAGCCTATTTTCTTAATTTTAAAAAATTGGTAATGTAAAAAGAGGATGGAAATTCGCAATCGGGAATTTGGATTTTTAGCAGAAAACATTTAGATCATATACATGCCATTAAGCTTTTATCATAAGTTTTTAATTTTTCAATTGTAAAAATCCAGCTAATTTTACACTATCAATTTGGCAAACTCTTGATTATTTCTAAATTTTATAGGTTTTTTTATAGTATTTACAATATTCTCCATTAATAATATTATTCAACCAGATCTGATTATTTAAATACCATTTAATAGTTTCTACAATTCCAGTTTCAAATTTATAATTGGGTTTCCATCCTATCTTTTGAATCTTGGTTGAATCAATTGCATATCTCCTATCATGCCCTAATCTATCATCTATAAACTTAATTAAAGATTCATCTTTATTTAAATATTTAAGAATTAATTTAACAATCTCAATGTTTTCTTTTTCATTGTTTCCACCTATGTTGTATACATCCCCAATTTTTCCCTTATGTAATACAAGGTCAATAGCTGTACAATGATCATAAACATGCAACCAGTCCCTTATATTCTTTCCATCACCATAAACAGGTAATTTTTTATTTTTAAGAGCATTGTTTATCATTAAAGGGATTAATTTTTCTGGAAATTGGTATGGACCATAGTTATTAGAACAACGTGTGATATTCACTGGAAAATCGTAAGTTTCATTGTAAGCTCTAACCAATAAGTCAGCCCCTGCTTTACTTGCAGAATAAGGACTGTTGGGTGATAAAGGAGTATTTTCAGTGAAGTATCCTTCTTTTCCTAAACTTCCATAAACTTCATCAGTAGAAATTTGAATAAACTTCTTAATGTCATGTTTTTTTCCAGCTTCAAGAAGAGTCTGTGTTCCAACTATGTTGGATTCTAAAAATATTTTTGGATTAGTAATACTTCTATCAACATGAGATTCAGCAGCAAAATTAACAATATATTCAATATCATCATTAATGATTTCATTAATTAATTTACTATTATTAATGTCACCTTTTATAAATTCATAGTTATGATGGTCTTGAAAATTTTTTAGGTTTTCAAGATTTCCACAATAAGTTAAAGCATCAATATTCACAATATCATAATTAGGATACTTATTTAACATATATTGGATATAATTAGCTCCAATAAATCCTGCTCCTCCAGTTATTAATATTTTCATCAAAATCACAACTATTTAATAAATAAAATTAGATTAAATTAGAATTAAAAGTTAGTGGAAGTTTCACTCAATTTTTTATAAGATTTATCTTTATCTGATAGGATAATTTCATCTTCTTTTAGTGGCCATTTAATAGCTATTTCAGGATCATTATAAATAATTCCTCCTTCATCATCCAAATTATAAAAATTTGTACATTTATAAGTAAACTCTGCTTCGTCAGAGAGAACTAAAAATCCATGAGCAAAACCAGGAGGAATATAAAATTGTTTTTTGTTTTTATAAGATAAAATCGCGGATTCATATTTTCCATAAGTCTTTGACTCTTTTCTTAAATCAACAGCCACATCAAAAACTTCTCCTTTGATTACTCTAACTAACTTTCCTTGAGCTTGAGTATACTGAAAATGCAATCCTCTTAAAACACCTTTAACAGACTTGGATTGATTATCTTGAACAAATTCTGCAGTGATTCCAGCATCACGAAATTCATTTGCTTGATAGGTTTCCATGAAGTATCCTCTTTCATCTCCAAAAACTGTTGGCTCAATGATGAAAACTCCTTCAATGGAAGTTTTAATAAAAATAAATTTTTTCATGGTTTTATCACATTTATAATTTTTTTATATATTTCTTATGAAAAATTCTTAAATTTTAAAATAATGATTTTTTTATTAAATTATTCCATTTCAAATTTTAATTTATAAAAATCTATAATTTTAAATATAGTGATGTAAAAAATGTTTGTAATTAATCATTATTTTTAAACATCTTATTTTTATAAATTTCAAATTAATATTAAATTAATTTTTTAAATAATAATTTTTATTTATT
>JAITOM010000353.1 GCA_031289975.1 Methanobrevibacter sp.
AATATTTATTAAATTTTGAGGATTCCGATAATTGTTTCTAATGAATAGTTCTTGATGATTATGAAAATCTTTTTCAAATTCCGTGAACAATAATAATTGTGAACCAGCGAATCTGTATATGGATTGCCAATCATCACCTACCACAGTGACTGATGCACCATTTTTTTCTTGAATAGCTTTTATAAATTCTTTTCTTGCAAAAGACATATCTTGAAATTCATCTATAATCAAATATGAATACTTTTCATCTGTTCCTTTTTGCTTAATTATTTCTGAAGCATTATTTATCATATCATTAAAATCGATTTTCTTATTTGAACTTAAATACTTTTGATAATCTACATATATCAAATGTATAATATCCAATAAAAACTCATTTTTCTTATTCAACCATGATTTTTCTTCTTCATTATTTTGATCTTTAAATTCTAGAAATTTTTCTTCTTTAAATCCACTGCTCTTAAATAATTTAATAAAACTCGAAATCAATCTTTTTAAATCGAAGTTTAAATTATTATTTTCTATTAAAACTTCATACAATATAGAATAGTCAATTTCTCTAAGTTTAACTCCATTAACGATTAAAATTTCCTTTAGTTTTTCAAGTAAATCATTACCAAAATAGGAATATGTTTCAAGAAGTTTAGTTTTGTATTTTTCATGTATTTTTCTTTTATCATACATTTTTTTAACATAATGCTTTCCACCCGATTCAGAAAGCCAATTAACTTTCTCATTTTCATCAATTCCAAAATGTTCCAAATAAATATTATATGCCGGAAGGAAGAAAGTTGGTTTATATTTTTTAACCCAATATTTTTCATTTTCCCATTCACCCTGTGTTTTAATTGAATTAAAAGTTTTTAAAGGATCATATAAACTTTCATATTTATATTCAATACCATTTAAAAATAAAAAATTAGCTATTAACAACTCCTCAACACTTCTAACTTCCTCTTTTAAAGTCAATTGAATCTTATCTTTATTTTTATACTTTGATTTAATAGTTTCAAAATCATAGTTTCTTTGAATTTCTGCTAATTTTGCCAAAGAGTTTGGATATTGAAAATTCATTGGAAATATTTCAACAAAAAAATCGATTATCTTTTTTACGAGATCTTTGTTTTGTAGGGCTTTGAAGAAAAAGACATCAATTACTTTATCTAATTCTCCTTCATTTGCAACTTTTTCTAATTTTCTTTCATCAGCAAAATTATTTTTTTTTAAAATATCAAGACCTTTCTTATGAAATGTTGAAACATTTAAATGATTGATATTTTTTATATTCAATTTTTTGATTTTCTCCTTAAGATCATTCACTGATGCATTTGAAAAAGAAAAAACAAAGATTTCATCAGGATTAGCATGTTTCTTTTCAATTAGATATTTAATTTTACTAACAATCGTTAAAGTCTTCCCAGAACCTGCACCAGCAATTATAAGATTATTATCATCATTCACTACTAATGAATATCTTTGATCATCATCTAAACTAATTTTTTCATTTTCATTCAAGGCATTATTAATATTTGAAAAATAATTTTTATTAATTTCAATCTCATTTTTAACATACTCATTATTGCAATCTTCAAAGTTATTAATCAAATATCCATAAAAATTCCAATCATCAATAAATTTTACACTAAACTTCAATAAATTATAATTGGAGATTGATAATATCTTGTCATATAATTTATTCATAGCTGAAACTTCTTTTTTAAGTGCATTAATATGAGAAAATCGCACATAATTCTTTTTTAAGTTATCAGTATTTATGGAAAACTTTTTCATAATATTAGCATTTAAAACTTGAAATTTCAAATCATTTAAGTTTATATTACTTAAGTTCAACTTAACTTCTTCATTTTTCTCTTCTAAGTCATGAATTTTCTCTTTCAAATATAAAATTTCATCTTCCAACTCTTTATTAGATCCTTCAAATAATTTAAGGCTTTTTTCACAAACACCAACCTTTACATCCAAATTATTAAAACCCTTCCATTTTGTTTCAATATGATCTTTTAATAACCCAATATTCTCCATATAACATTTAGCATCAGATACACCACCAACTAACTCTTCATTCCTATCTTTAACACCAATATTCTTTTTCTCCAAACTACAGATTTTCTCTTCTAAACAACTAATCTCCTCTTCCAGTTCTATATTAAAACTTTCCAATAGCCCAGTAATCTCTTTATTTTTTCCAATTTTATTTTTCAGTTCAGAATGATTTTTCTTGATTTTAGTGTTTGTATTTTTGAGGTCATGATTTTTTTCTTCAAAAGTTTCTATATTTTTCTGAATTCTTTTTGAAAGTTCATAATATAAAAATAAAATAATAATTATGAGAATTGATAAAAATAGTATAATTAAAAAATCAGGAAATGTCATTAAATCACAGCCAATACCAATGTTATTTTCATAGGATAATATTAGTTTTTGATAATACTTACCGTATAATAGAAGAAGAAATATCATTAATTTCTTTTTCAATCTCTTCAGAAACTTTTATTAATTCATTATGTTTTGTAAGGAGCTTTTTTTTCTTTTTTTCTAACAATTCTTTTTCTTTTAATAAAGTTTGATTTCTATTTTGTTCTTTTGAATGTTTCAATTTCAAATCATTCAATTTTCTCTCAAAATCATCATATTTATTTTCCAATTTCAATTTTTCATTACTCAATCTGGTATTTTCATCTTTAAGTTTTTTTAAAATAGTATTTTTAGTATTCAACATGATAACCCTCAAAAAATCATAATATACAATATATTTGTATTGAATTAAAGCATTGAAATATGAAATAAAATGTTGTGAATTTATATTAAGAATATAAAGTCATGAAAAAGGTGATGGAATGGGGAAACTGATAAGATAAGTGAAGCTGTGAAAAATCCAACTGATAATTGTTATTTTTAACTTTTTACTCAAATGGAGAGCATATAAGCAAATATCTTTTTTAGTCTTGCATTGACTTATAACATTCTTAGAATGCTTTAAAAATGAAATATTATACTACTACTATTGTTCCTTTTCTTTTAGTTCTTTTTGTTTTTTCATTCGTTTCCTCATCATCACATAAAAAAGAAGATTTAGGATCATATAAATCATAATTATCTTCAACTTGTTTATTATTATAATTAGCATAACAATATTTACAGCTATTTTTACATGTGTTGAATTTTCCTACATCATCACATTTAATACACAAACATCCATCCCTTTGATTGTCTTTTTTGTCTTTTATATTTTGACCTATAATCTCTTCAATTAACTTTTTATCAATACATGCCCCATGTTTTATGCCTATTTCATCTAAATTCACTTTTTCAGCACAAGATTCAATTTCTAACTCACTTTTTGTAGCGATTTTTTTAAGACCCTCAGCTAATTTTTTCATTTCTTCTTCAGAAATTTCTTTAAGAGATAAATCTTTAGTATTTCTTGCAGTTTTTGCATACATATCTATAAAACTTATTATTACTTTATTAGTGTACTCTTTTAGCTCTTTAGCAATTTTTTCAAAAGCTTCAAAATGGTAGCTCTCAGTATATTTTTCATTTAGAAGAATAGGATCATATCTCCAAATCACTTTTTCTTTACCTATTTTTTTTGATAATTCCTTGAATGATTCTATTCTTTTTTTTAAATTTGGTATATTCTCTTCAATTTCTATTCCATAGTTGTTTAGTGTGAATTGAAAATAAAATTTATATTTTTTTAGATTACTTAATCCTTTAATCATTTCTTCAGAAGGATATTTTGTCCAAAAAACTATAAACAAAATAATATCAGGAGATAAAGGAATTTCACTAATTTGATTTTTATTCATAGGATTTCTAACACACAAAAGTCCTTCTTTTATTCTATTATAAAACCATTCCGCATAATAACTAGGTATATCTGTTCTTCTGCTTACACTAAGAATCATTTTTTTGTCTTTAGCCATGAAAAATCACTTTTTATTAAAACTCATGATTTTATATTGTATATATTTTTGAGTTATTTGTGGATGAGTATATTCAAGTTTACATTTCTCATTTTCTTTATATAAACATTTACAATTAGATTTAAAATGCATTAAATAATCTTTTATTTTATTAGGATATTTTTCATTAAAATATTTCTCTATATGTCTTTTGTTCCCCTCATTAACTTTTTCATCAACAAAATCATACTTATTTTCTGTAATTGCATCTTTAATTTTATCAGACAAATCATTATAAAACTCTTTATTATTGCTTTCATCCTGTTTTATATATGATATTAATACATAAATATTGGTATTGTCTTTTATTTTTTCTTTAAAGTTTTTACAAAAGTGTTCAATGTCACCACTAAATTCACCAAGTGATTTTGGAAAAATAAATATCTCGGAATCTAAATATTTTTCTTCATTAAGATACTTTTTAACATCTATATGTTTGAAATTTATGGTATCATTTTCTCTTGCTTTTGGCTTATAATTCCAATCTATACTATCTACTCCAGTATAATTTATAGAAATCTCTTTTTTATCATTTTCTTCTAATGCCCTTATCAATGCCCAGTAATCTATCATATTTCCACATCCAAAGGATGTGATTCTAATATTATTTCCAAATTCTCTCTGATTTAATATTTTTTTAAACATTGTCATATATTCAAAAGCATACGAATACATATATTTGAGCAAATAAAATTGTTGAACCGACTTTTTTTCATAATTCGGTACATTTTGTTTAAATGTAAAATCTTTAAGGTCACATGGAATATTAAATTCATTATATTCATAAAAATCATCATATACTTTTCTTATAATACTCTCTATTGAAGAATAATGAGGTTTTAAACTTAATAATTTCCAAAATTGTTTTAGCTTTTTTTCTAAGGTTTCATGAGCAATGTTTTTGTTTGTGTCAATGTTTAAATTTTTTAGCCTTTCAATTTCTTCCTCATCAATGTTCCGTTTATCGTTTTTTCTAATTTGATAAATCAATTCGGCATGTAGTTTAGCCTTTACTTTAAGTCCTTTTTTAAATAATAACCTTTCTAATAAAGCATAAGTCTTAATTTTCTGATCTATTGAATTAAGTGTTGGATTAAGTGCTGATTCAGCTGAATATTTTAGTGCAAGATCTATTTCATTTAGGTTATTATAAACATTTGCAATTTCTCTTTGGATATAACATTCGTTCTTTGTTTCTAAAACTTCTTTAAAATACTTTATTGAAATTTTGTAGTTTTTTAATCTACAATTTGCTAAAGCTATTATTCTTTTAAGCCAAATATCCCTATCATACATAAATTCAGATAAATTTTCTAATGCTTCCTCAGAAATTTTAATTGCTTCTTCAAAATCCCCATGTTTGTAAAGTGTTTTTGATCTTTCATAAACTACAACTTCAGGTCTTGTATAGTTTGTGTCTCCGTTATCAACCATAAAATCACATATTCAATTAATTGGAAGTATATTAACAGCATTTAAAGTTTTTTCATTTTTCTTTCTATCAAACCCTCTTTCTAAGTAAAATGATACATTTAAACCTTCTTTAAGAGAGTTTCGATTTCCTTTAAAAGAATTTATCCTGAAATAAAAAGAATTATTATTAATTTGTTCTTTAATAAATCCAGCTTTTCCATTGGGCAAAATTTTGACTACTGTTCCACTATATAACTTTTTATTTTTAAATTTTAACTCCTCCCAAAATTTTCTTAATATCTTTTCTAAATCGTTAGACCTCAATGTTTTTTCTGTGTCAATGTTTAAGTTTTTTAGCCTTTCAATTTCTTCCTCATCAATGTTCCATTTATTATTTTTTCTAATTTGATAAACCAGTTCGGCATGTAGTTTAGATTCCACTTCAAGTCCTTTTTCAAATAATAAATTTTCTAAAAGAGAATATAAATGTATTTTTTTATCAATATCTCCCCAGTTTAGTGCAGATTCAATTGCAAACTCTAAAGATTCATCGAACAGATTTAAATTATAATAAATATCTGCAAGTTCCTTTTGAATAAACCACTCTTTTCTTGTTAGTAAAATGTCTTTTAATTAGTTCTATAGCAAGTTCACTATTACCTAATTCATCATTAGATACAGCTATTCTTCTTTTAAACCAAATGTCATTATCATAATTAAATTCGGATAAATTTTCTAATGCTTCCTCAGAAATTTTAATGGCTTCTTCAAAATCTGGCACTGTAAAAGGAGGATGGAAATTCACAATTCGGAATTTGGATTTTAGCATAAAAGCATTAAGCCCATATACATGTCATTAAACTTTTATCGTCTGTTTTCAATTTTTCACTTGTGAAAATCCATGCTAATTTTACAGTGCCCAAAATCTCCATGTTCATAAAGTGCTTTTGATCTTTGAACATACCATTTTTCTTTATCTGATGGATGTTTTCGTTTTGTACCTGTATTATCTGTATATTTAAAATTACGATTAGATAAAAAGTTTGGGTTAAGTTTATCAGTCCAATATATTGTCTGTTCAAAATTATTACTTTTAAATGAATAATCTATAATTTTTAAAACAGATAAAGTGAAAACACAAGCTCTATCTTTAGTTGACTTGTTTTCTTGTTTAGTCAAATTAGTAATTAATTCAACTACATCCTCTACTTTTTCATTATCAATATTTTTAATATATACATAATACAGACTCCACCCATATAATATTGAATCCCAGTTATCACTATCTTCAGGATAGTCGTTGTAGAGTTGTTCATATAATTCAACAGCTTTTTCATAATTTTTTTTCTTATATTCTTCTTTTGCTTCCAATTTAAGATTCATTAATGGCTTTCCTTTTTTATCCATAATATCACCATGCTGCTTTAAAAAAATAAGAGCTATTTATTAATGTTTTATTAGTTATAATAGCACTGTAAAAAGAGGATGGAAATTCACAATTTGGAATTTGAATTTTAGCATAAAAACATCTTTTAGGTTGGTTACAATCTGAACATTTAGTATCTAATATTTGTTTGTTACAACTAAAATTATTAGCTCCTTTTATTTCAACCATATCATGAAAATCATTCTTGTATTTTTGAGTTAATTGAAAGGTTTTAGTGATGATGAAACTATCTCTGGGAGACTTATAAGAAATTAGACTCTTACCAGATCCTGTCGGGCAATACAGCAAAGAAACATCGCCCTTCTCTCTATTAGCTAAATCATTTAAAGCTTCTTCTTGAGCAGGTCTTAGAATCCATTCCCGTCCAGATTTAGGCATTCCAAACTCATCATATAATTTACTGACCATATCAACCACTTAACTAAATTTTGATGCCATCATAACATAACCAATAAAAGCACCTAAAATAGCACAACTTATACCCAATATAATTACAATTAAACCCATTAAAAGATTATCATTTTTAGGGGAACTTCTTGTGCATAACACAACCCCTAACATAATACTAATCAATCCGAAAACAGGTGGTAATAAACCTAATGAAACAATAGAACTCAATAAACCCCCAATAAATAAATTCACTCCACTTACTTCCTCTTTTGGTTTAATATCTTTAACAATATAACTTTCAATAGCCAAACCATCATCCCTTAATTTCTGTCTATATTTAATAGCTTCTTGCTTATCAGTGAATATTTTCCTTTCAGTTTCTTCACCGAAAACATCTAAAGTTTTAACAACATATTTAGTCATATCTAATCACCTTTTAATTTTAGCAACATTATCATCTTCCTGACTGTAAGGCTTTAAAGGGATTGAATAATTATTAGAACCCTTGATAGATAATACTAATGTTACAGCATCTTTAGCAGTTACAATCCCAACTTGCGCTAAAGGATGTAATTCACTTAATTTTTCATTTAACTTAATTATTTTATTAAAAAAATCGGCACTGTAAAAAGAGGATGGAAATTCACAATCTGGAATTTGGATTTTAGCATTAAAGCATTAAGCCCATATACATGTCATTAAACTTTTATCATATGTTTTCAATTTTCAATTGTGAAAATCCATGCTAATTTTACAGTGCCAAAAAATCCATTTTAGAATCCCCCCATATTTTAAATTAATAATATTTATAAAACAATTTTTGATTTTATAAAAATATTGTTTATTTTTACCTATATTTAAATATTACTATTTTGTTTTTAAAATCAGAAATTAATAAAATCAATATAATCAAATAAAATTCAATAAAAAGGATTAAAATTAAATGAAAGATAATGAAAAGATTTAAAAATTGATCACAAGCTCTCTCTCTCTCTCTCTCTCTATTTAATGAATAATTAGTCTTTTAATAAAAGAATAAAGCTATTTTATATTATAGTAATTTAAATGAAAATTAATGGGGCTGTGAAAAATCCAACTGATAAAATATTATTTTCAACTTTTTACTCAAATGGAGGATATAAGTAAAAATCTTTTTTTAGTATTGCATTGACTTATAAAACTATTAAAATACTTTAAAAAATAAAGTATTACAAATATTAAATAAATTATTATATATTTATTCATCAGTATAAGATGATATTGACTGAAATATTTTTATTTCATGCTTAGTTTTTAAAATATGAATATTAAATCAGATATAATTAGAAAATAATGATAAATTAACCCCTAAATAATTATGCCGTTGTCTCTATAATGAGAAATGCAAATACTTCTAAAATAATTGTGGATATTTTCAATTTAACTTAATTAAAAATTTTGTAATGTATCATGTGCATGAGTCTAATTTAATAACTTGATTATTTTCCAGAGTTATCTTATTAGTTTCCCTATTCCATCACCCGTTCCATGATTTTATATTCTTAATATGAATTATGAACTTTTATTTCATATTTTAATGGCTCTAAACATTGAATTTAAGTCTATTGAGGGGGTGGAAGTGAGTAGAAAAAATCGAAGTATTTATATAGCATTGGTTATTATAAATATTATTCATAGGTAGACATTAAATTTAAAAATTTTTTTCAGTTTCAGAAAAAATAATTGTCACTCAGTTTCATTATATTACATTTCTCCATATATTTAATATTTTATGGGTGTAATGTTGGAAATTTGTACTTCAAATGTTAGGGGATTTTTGATATATTCTTCCAAAAGATTTATAAAGATCTATATTTAACTTATAATATATTTGAATCTTCAAAAAGAAATTGAATGAAAACAATGAAAAAATTTAAACTAACATGAGATTTTTGACACAGCCAAAATTTCTATTATAGTGTATGAAATAATGTTTGTAAGTAATGAAATTTTTTAAATTACAGCATAAATGTCAAATTTTTAATTAAAAAAATTATAATTATTATTTTTAAAAATAAATAAATAAAAATTATTATTTAAAAAATTAATTTAATATTAAT
>JAITOM010000409.1 GCA_031289975.1 Methanobrevibacter sp.
ATTATTTTATAATTTAATTCTAATTTAAAATTGATTATAATGTATATTTTATTAAATAGAAGTTATTGAAAATTTTGATAAAAATAATTGTTAGATAACCTTGTAAAAGATAAAAAAAATGTGAAGATTATTTTTTTTATATATATTCCTTTTGGAAAGGTTTTTAAATTTTGGATGATAATTT
Source organism: Methanobrevibacter sp. (assembly GCA_031289975.1). Lineage (GTDB taxonomy): Archaea > Methanobacteriota > Methanobacteria > Methanobacteriales > Methanobacteriaceae > Methanovirga. Next base: position 185 of record JAITOM010000409.1, read on the forward strand.
TTTTTATTAAATTATTTAATTTTAAATATTAATTTATAAAAATCTATAATTTTAAATTTTAAATAATATAAACTTATCTTAATTGCTTATTTTAATTGATATAACTAATTTTAAATTAATATTTTTTAATAATATTTATTTTTAAAAAAGTTATTTATTAAGAAATTTATCAAAACCACTATAGTCAAGAACCAAATTTTTTTCAAAAATCATTATTTTTAATTTTTTCTTAAATTCAATTTATTAAGTTTAAATTTATTAAGTTTAAAAATCCCAAAAATGAAAAATGAAAATTTTCATCCCCCTTTTTACACTGTCCTATATATTCTAAAATTAATAACAAAAAAATTGAATTATCTAAGCTTTTTATCCTATTCATTTCTTTTCTCTGATTATTTTCCTATTACTCAATTTTGAATAAAAAAATTTAAAAATTATTTTAAAATTTTATAAAAAATTATATTATTATACATTTTTAGATATTCAAATAATCAAATAGAAAAATAATAAATATTATTTAAATCAAATCATAATTATGGAAAGTAAAATAATTCAATGTGATGTACTAATAGTTGGTTCTGGTGGTGCTGGATCTAAAGCAGCTATTGAAGTATCAAAAAGAGGATTAAAGCCATTAATAACATCTAAAGGTTTATCATTTAGATCTGGATGCACAGGAATGGCAGAAGGTGGATATAATGCAGCTTTTGCTAAGGTTGATAAAGAAGATAAAAAACAAATTCATTATGAGGATACAATAATAGGTGGTAGCTATTTAAATGACCATGAATTAGTTGAAATATTGGTTGATGATGCTCCTGATAGATTAATTGAATTAGAAAGTTATGGTGCATTATTTGATCGTCAAACTTCTGGTGAACTTAATCAACGCTCATTTGGTGGAGGAAGTTTTAAGAGAACTTGTTTTCAAGGTGATAGAACTGGTCATGAAATTATGATGGCATTAAAAGAAGAGATAATTAAAGAAAAAATAGAAGCAATGGATGAAGTAATGATAAGTTCTCTTATTTTAAGTGAAGATAATCAAAAGGTTATAGGAGCAGTTGGTTTAAATTTAAAGGATTCTAAAACAATTTTTTTCCAGGCAAAATCAATTATTCTGTGCACTGGAGGAGCTGGACAATTGTTCCCAGTCACATCAAACACTTTACAGAAAAATGGTGATGGATTTGCATTAGCATGGAATGTTGGTGCAGATTTAATTGATATGGAACAAATACAATTTCATCCAACAGGAATGGTTTATCCAGAATCAAAAAAAGGTATTTTAGTAACAGAAGCAGTAAGAGGAGAAGGAGGAATACTCTTAAATAAGAATAAACAGAGGTTCATGAAATATTATGATGATAGAATGGAGCTTGCAACACGCGATATTGTAGCAAGATCAATATACAATGAGATAAAGGAAGGAAGAGGAACTAAAAATGGGGGAGTTTATTTGGATGTTTCAAATCTTCCAAAAGACCTTGTTGAAGAGAAATTAGAAACAATGCTTCAGCAATTTTTAGATGTTGATGTAGATATTAGGATTGAAGCAATGGAAGTTGCTCCAACTGCCCATCATTTTATGGGAGGAATTAAAATAGATAAAAATGGAGCTTCCACTGTTAAAAACCTTTTTGCAGCAGGAGAAGTCGCAGGTGGAGTTCATGGTGCAAATCGTTTAGGTGGAAATGCCCTTGCTGATACACAAGTCTTTGGAAGAATAGCTGGAATTTCAGCATCAGAGATATCGAAACATTCATCTTTTAAAATAAATCAAAAACAGATCGAAAAAGAAGAGTTAAGAATAAAAAACTTAATTAAAAAAGGAAAATATTCGCCAAATGAAATTAAAAGAAAATTAAAAGATATAATGTGGAAAAATGTCTCCATAATAAGAAATGAAGAGAATTTAAAAACAGCTTTAGCTGATATGATTATTTTAAAGTCTAAACTAAAGGATATGGGCATTGGAATCGAACAACATTATAATAAATCTCTTCAAGATGGATTAGAGATTATTAACATGATAGAAATAGCTATTTTAGTTATCAAATCAGCTATTTTAAGAAGAGAAAGTAGGGGAGCCCATTATAGGGAAGATTATCCTGAAATGAGAAAAGAATGGAGAAGAAGCATTGTTATGAATAAGAAGAAAGTAAAATTCATAGATAGATAAAAAAATAAGTTTAATAATATGAAAATCAAAAGATCGTTATACTTTACTTTTGGAATTATCTTTTTAAGTTTAGGAACAATTGGTATTCTAATTCCTCTTTTACCAACAACACCTTTTGTTATTCTTGCAGCATTTTGCTTTGGAAAAAGTTCAAAAAAGGCAGAACAATGGATTCTAAAAAGTAAATATTTTGGAAGCTACATTGAAAACTATAGGAATAAGGTTGGTGTACCAATAAGGATTAAAATTAGAAGTATTATTTTTTTATGGGTTGTTTTAATTATTTCAATGATTTATACTCACAATCCACTTACTTTCATTATTCTTTTAATTGTAGGTATAGCTGTTACTTGCCATATTTATTTTTTAAAAACTAAAAAAAGAGATTAATTCTACATATTAGACAAAATTCAAGTCATTAATTTTCTTAAATTATAATATTTTATTTAATATGTATAATATTTCATTTTTAAAACATTTTAAGAAATTTATAAGATCAATACAGTACTAAAAAAGACTTTTAATTACACCATACATTTGAGTAGAAAGTTGATGAATAAATTTATCAGTTGGATTTTTCACAGCCTCACACAAACTATTTTTATATAGATTATAAACTATAATTAGTTGTCTTAAAAAGAGTATACGATAGTGAGTGCCTCATTTTCATGAAAAATTCAATAATTAAATTATTTAATTTTAAATTTTAATTTATAAAAATCTATAATTTTAAATTTTAATTAATATAAATCTGTTTTAATTAATATAACTAATTTTAAATATAGTCATTTTGAAAAAGTTCTTAAATTTTGGATGATAAATTTTTTTGTTAAATTATTTAATTTCAAATATCACTTTATAGAAATCTATAATTTTAAATTTTAGATAA
>JAITOM010000034.1 GCA_031289975.1 Methanobrevibacter sp.
AATTGAAAAATTGAAAACAGACGATAAAAGTTTAATGGCATGTATATGGTCTAAACTTTTTTTGCTACAAATCCAAATTCCAGATTTCAATTTTCCATCCTCTTTTTACAGTGCCATTATGGAAAAGTTTTTAAATTTCAAAATGATAATTTTTTTATTAACTTGTTTAATTTTAAATATAACTTTATAGAAGTTTATAATTTTAAATTTTAATTAATATAAATTTATTTTGATTAATATAAATAATTTTAAATTAAATATGTTTTAATAATATTTATTTTTAAAAAAGTTATTTATTAAGAACTTTATCAAAACTAATATATTATTACTTAATATAATTTTAAAATAAATATTTTTGTAGTATTAAAATTAAAAATAAAGATAAATTATATTATGGGAATATAGTATATTTATACAATATATTATTTAATTAATTAGAGAAATCAACATTTTCTGCTATACTTTTAGTGAAATTATAAGCAAAATTGGGGCAAGAACAACTATGAATATGTAGATAATTTGCTAAAGTATTTTTATAATTTAAACCATCATTTCCATTGATTATTCCTCTTCCTCTTTGAATCTCAAAAGCAAAATTTCTGCCACTGACATCATTTAACTTAGTATAATGAAATTCGTGACCTTTAAAAACTTCATCTTTTTCAGCTAATATATTATCTCTCTTTGATTTGCCTATAATGTAACTTAATCCTTGAACTTTAGAAGTCATATTTGAACTAAATGGTATCACATCACACATTTTAGATTCATCAATTGACTTTGAAAGATATATTAACCCTCCACATTCTCCATAAATGTAATTTCCGTTATTATGGAATTTTAAAATAGACTCTCTAATGGATGAATTTTTTTCTAATTCTTTCCTAAAAACTTCTGGATATCCACCACCTATATATAATCCATCTACATCAGGAAGATTTTCATCGTGTAGTGGAGAAAATTGAATAATTTTTGCATTGTTTTCTTTTAGTGCATCAATGTTATCTTGATAATAGAAGTTAAATGCCTCATCTTTTGCTAAACCAATTTTCACTGGTTTTTTATTTCCAACTTTCCAAAGTTTCCCTGTATCTTTAGGTGTTTTAAAAGCTTTCATTATATCAATTAAACTATCAAGATCTATATATTCTTCAACTATTTCCCCCCAAGTTTCAATACTTTTAGCTATTTTCTCTTTTTCAAGTGCTGGAACCAATCCTAAGTGTCTTTGTTCAATAGCTATTTTATCATCTCGTGGAATTCCACCTATTACTTTAGTGTTGGTTAATGTTTCTACAGATTCTTTAGTTTTTAAATAGTGTTTTTTTCCTTTTACTTTATTTAATATGACCCCTTCTATATTTAATTCTGAGTCTAATGATTTAAATCCAAGAACTATGGCGGCTGCACTTTTAACTAAACTACGAGAATCTAAAATAAGAATTATTGGAGCATTCAATGCTTTAGCTATTGATGCTGTACTTCCAACATCTGTAATTGAACTTATTCCCTCATAAAGGCCTCTAACACCTTCAATAATTCCATATTTAGCTTTAGAATTTTTTATGGCTCTATTGTATGTAGCTATTATTTGTTTATCATCCATGAAAAAGGAATCTAAATTTCTGGATATGTTTCCTGTTGCAAAAGTATGGTAAGTTGGATCTATGTAATCTGGTCCTACTTTAAATGGTTGAACATTATATTTAGATAACGCTTTCATTATTCCTGTGGAAATTGTTGTTTTTCCTACAGCACTACTTGCTCCTGCTAATATAATTTTCATAATATTACCTGTATTTGATATAATACTTAAATTTTATTAAATATTTTTGAGAACTTAAAAATTTTAATGGTATTCATAATATCATAACTTATAAGTTATAAGTAAAAAGAAAATAGTTTTAATTTAAAACTTATATATTATAATTTCTAAATTATTTGTTGTAACTTAAAACTAAAAAGTTATAAATTATAATTTAAAGAATTATTATATGGTTCTTGGAGAAGTTCTTAAATTGTAAAATTATAAATTATTTTATTAAATTGTTTGATTTTGAGTATCACTTTATAAAAATCTATAATTTTAAAATTTAAATAATATAAACATTGTTTAATTAATATAAATAATTTTAAATTGATATATTTTAATAACAGTTATAGTCATTATGGAAAAGTTCTCAAATTTTAAAATGATAATTTTTTTTATTAATTTATTCAATTTTAAATATTACTTTATTAAAATCTATAATTTTAAATTTTAAATAATATTAATATATTTTAATTAATATAAATAATTTTTAATTAAGTATTCTTTAATAATAATTTATTTTTAAAAAAGTTATTTATTAAGAACTTTATCAAAACGGCACTGTAAAATTAAGGCACTGTAAAATTAACATGGATTTTCACAATCGAAAAATTAAAAGCATACGATAAAAGCTTAATGACATGTATATGGTCTAAATGTTTTTTACTAAAAAGTCAAATTCCAGATTGAGAATTTCCATCCTCTTTTTACAGTACCATCAAAACCACCATAATTTTAAAAACCATTATTAATTGAAAACTCTTCAAAACTATTATTAATTAAAAAACTCTAAATTGAAAGTAATTATAAGTTAGATATTAGAAGTTATAAGTTAAAATCAAATATGTATTTATCTAAATTGAAATTTATTATAAGTTAGATATTAGAAGTTATAAGTTAAAATCAAATATGTATTTATCTAAATTGAAAGTAATTATAAGTTAGATATTAGAACTTAGAAGTTATAAGTTAAAATCAAATATGTATTTATCTAAATTAAATTAAATCCTAGATTGAGATGTGTTAGATGGGTGAAATATTAGCAATAATTA
>JAITOM010000035.1 GCA_031289975.1 Methanobrevibacter sp.
AATTGAAAAATTGAAAACAGACGATAAAAGTTTAATGGCATGTATATGGTCTAAACTTTTTTTGCTACAAATCCAAATTCCAGATTTCAATTTTCCATCCTCTTTTTACAGTGCCATTAAAATTAATAAAACAATCATTGGTACTGCAAAGTTTTTACCAAATTTTTTAGAACTAATAGGATTCAATAATTCAACTCCTGTTGGAGAAAATGAATCTAAGATAATATGACTTAAAAATCCTAAGAATATTGAAAACACAATAGATTTAAGGCTTACTGGATCAATTTGAGATATTAAAAGCCCCAACACAAATAAAAATATAATTAAAGGGGATATTTTTTTATTTACAAATAAAATACAAAGTAAAATAGATATTAATTCCAATATAACCATTGAAGTATCAACATTTAAATTTAGTGGGATTTGGTAAGATAATTCCATACTAAAAAAGATTATAGTAAAAACTAAAAAAGTTAAAACTAATCCTCCAATTAATGAATGAGTAAAACCCCTATGTTTTGAAAAATAAAATATAGCACTCATTAATAAAATAATAATACCAATAAAATAGCTTGATTTAAGAATATACAATACTATGAATATTATTAACCCTACAATTATTAGTTTATAAACATGTATTTTTTTAACATCATGATCAAAATCAGACATATTTGCTCCAACAATAGTTAAAAGGCAATAAACAGGATTTATAAAATAAATCGATGATAAAATTAGTGCAAATAAACTATGACCTTTATAAGAAGACATTTTAATAATTTCCTTAGCTATTGAATTTATTAATAAATTGATTTCTTTAATTCCTACCAAAATATTTATATACTTAATGTAATAAATATTGTAACTGTAGTCTCAGAAAAGACCACCACCCTTTTCGAGACTACAGCTGAAACTTTTGTTTTGGCTTGGGGGTCACCAACACCACCCCGGTGGCCCTCTAAACACATATCTATTTCTTAATAAATTACTTCGAGGGTCATTGGACTTAATTTTTAATAAGTATTTTTAAGAGCATTTATAATGGTTAAGAAAGGATCTAAAGAAGAAAGAGATTTAGTACAATTATTTTGGACTAAAGGTTTCGCTGCTATGAGAGCACCAGCTTCTGGTGGAGCAACTAAAAGACCCCTTCCAGATGTTTTAGCAGGAAATTCTAAAAGATATTTAGCTATTGAAGTTAAAACAACATCAAAAGAACTCATATATATAGATTCTTCCCAAATTAATGGATTATATGAATTCTGTGAAATATTTGGTGCTGAACCTTATGTGGGTGTTAAGTTTAAACATACCAAGTGGTTATTTTTAAATATTGAATTAATAACTAAAACAAGAAGTCAAAACTATAAAGTTGAAAAGAATTTAGCATTAGAAAAAGGATTAGATATTGATGAAATTATTGGTAAAGATAGACAAGTTAAATTTTGATTAAATTAAGTTAAAATTTATGAATAAATGATTTTTAAAAATCGGATTAAAATTTTGGGCACTGTAAAAAGAGGATGGAAATTCCCAATTTGGAATTTGGATTTTAGCATAAAAGCATTAAGCCCATACACATGTCATTAAACTTTTATAGTCTGTTTTCACTTTTTCAATTGTGAAAATCCATGCTGATTTTACAGTGCCAAGTTTTGAAAAACTTTAAATATAAAAACTTTAAATATTATTAAAAATTAAATATTATTAATTAAAAATTAAATATTGTTTTAAATATATAATAAATAATTTGATATTGATGATTTAATAAAAGTATTGTATTCCTTATTTTATGCCAAGGTAGCTTAGAGGCGAAGCGATGGACTGCAGATCCATTACACGGGAGTTCAAATCTCTCCCTTGGCTTGAATTAAATATTTAAAATTTAATTTATATTGGGGGTTATAGTGTAATCTGGCATCATCTGGGACTCCAGTTGTCTTTGAAGAAAAACGTGCACTCTGACAGTATGATGATCAATTGGAGTACTGAGACATGAGAAATCCCAGGATCGGGGTTCAAATCCCTGTGACCCCATTTCTATCCATCTATTAAATTTAATAATTTTGAGGCTGTGAAAAATCGAACTGATAAATTTAATCTTCAACCTTCTACTCAAATGCATGGTGTAAGTAAAAGTCTTTTTTAGTACTGTATTGGCATTATAAAGTTCTTAAAATGCTTTAAAAAATGAAGTATTGCAAATATTAAATAAAGCTGAAGTATTGTAAATCTTAAATAAAGCATCATACATTTACCCGTTGAATTTTTCACAGCTCCTAATTTAATGAATTCAATTATCTCTTTTGCTTTTTATATCTTTTTTAACTTTATTTTTTTTCCTCATATGATTTATCACTGCTCAATATATGTTTAAATTTTTTATTTAGGTTTTTTAGTGTAATGAACATGATATTAATTGATGTTCAGTATTTAAAAAATCTTTAAGAATTATTCTGCCTTTTATAGCTTCGATTTTAAAGTCATTATCACAAACTTTATATGCTTTGCTACTTGATTTAATGTTAAGAGATTGAGTTTTATTGTTTATGAAATAATTTCATCCTTAATTTATAAATTTTGTGTTTTAATCATCAAATATTATGTTGGGATATTCAAATATTATGGCATGATTTTTTGATGTTAACATGCAACAACAGTTTGATTTTTCACAGCATCAGTTTTTGATACTGCTAAAAGTAATTGTCACCCAATTTCAATAATAACTTTTTTTTCATGGAAGTTTATAAAAATTTGGATGGTACCAAAGTTGATAGAAATTAATAATGAAAGTTTAAAAGAAAATGTAATAAGTGAAAAAGATAAAAAGTTAATAGTAATGAGTAATGATACAGTTGATGAAAGTTTATTAGAGTTATCTAATAATGAAACTGTTGTTTCTTTATTTGAAAAACAAGTAGAATCTGATCCAAATAATATAGCATTAATATATAAAGATAATAAATTTACTTATTTTGAACTGAATGAAAAGGCTAACATTCTTGCCAATCATCTATTAAATGATGAGTCTATTGGTGATTTTGTTGCTTTGAAGTTGAAGAGAAGTCCAAGTATGATTATTAGCATTCTTGGTGTTTTAAAATCAGGTAAGGCTTATGCTCCATTGGCAACCAACATGCCCATAGAAAGGGAAAAACATGTATTAAAAGAAATAAAAGTCTCAATCATATTAGATGATATTTATGTGGGTAATATTTTAAGTGGTGATGATGATGTGATTGTTTCTAATCCTAATTTGAATATTGATTCTGATTGTTTGGCTTATGTTATTTATACAAGTGGTACTACGAGTAATCCAAAAGGAGTCATGATAAAACATGGATCGATTGTAAATGAAGTTAAGTCAGTATCTAATTTATATTTTTTAGGAGAAAATGAAGTAATTGCCTTTTTTGCAAATTATATTTTTGATGCATCTGTTGAACAAATATTTATATCTCTTTTGAATGGTTATAGATTATAGTGATGTAAAAAATGTTTGTAAGTAATCATTATTTTTAAATATCTTATTTTTATAAATTT
>JAITOM010000039.1 GCA_031289975.1 Methanobrevibacter sp.
TGAAGAAAATATTTAGTAGCTTAAAAAATTTGAATTACTATTTAAAATGAAATTAAAACTATTAAAATATTTAAAAATAGTTAAACATGATTTTACATAATATATTGGAATTTATAACAATTTTTAATCATATTTAAGTCTAAAAAAGGAGTATAAATTAAAAATTTTCTTATTTTAACAGCAGTGAGTATTATATGGTGTGGTGTATATATAATATTATGGAAAAACAAAAAAATAACAGACCACATAAAGTATCATTGAATGATAACGTATTAAATCTTTTGGTTAATGTTATTAGTGATATGTTAGGGTTGAAATTCACTCCCAATGCTATCTATAATGATAAAACAATTGTTTATCATCTTCTTAATGCTGCTTCTTCCAAAACTAGTGTTAGTAATATTTGTTATAATGCACCTTCAGAAGGAACCATTAAATATAAACTTAAAGATATTGACTTAGATGAAATTCAAAAGAGTTTAAATGAGAAATTTAAAAATAATAATTATAATTTTTTTAATTAAAAATTTGACATTTATGCTGTAATTTAAAAAATCTCATTATTGAACTTGTTCAATTAAAAAATCTTTGATTTTCTTTACTTAAAACTTGTTTTAAGTTAGAAAAAATTTTTTATTTTTTCTTTACTTACAAACATTATTTCATACACTATACTTTTTCAAATATCAATATTTATTCTTTTAAATTTAATTTAAAGAAATAAAAATCATTCATGATTGCAAATAGTTAATTGAATTTTAAATAGATTAATATATAAATAAAAGAAAATAATTTTACGGAGCACTATAAATGTTGTTCAATTTTGAATTTTTGAAAAAAAATTATTCACGTGAATTAGGAATCATATTATCATTATCAAGCATGATTATATTGATAATAATCTTATCACAAATATTAAACAATTTTATTTTTCAGGATGAGTATTTTAGTCTATCATTAGTTAGATTTTCATATCAAAACATGCTTTATCTTACTTCTATCGATGTTCACCCTCCATTGTACTATATTATTCTTAAATCTGTTTTTGAGTTATTTTGTTTCTTAAAGATTCCATTTAATGATATTCATTTAGGTAAAATGGTATCCGTAATACCAATGATTTTACTATTAATTTTTAGTTTCACTAAAATTAGAAAGAATTTTGGTTGGTTAAGTGCTGGAATATTTGCAATGGCTATGGTTACCATGCCCAATCTAATGTTTTATGGAACTAATATTCGTATGTATAGTTGGGCATTATTATTTGTTACATTGGCTTTTTTTTATGCATATAGAATAACTATCAAACCTAATTTTAGAAATTGGGCTTTTTTAAGTTTATTCTCTTTATTATCATCATACACTCATTATTTTGCAGGAATTAGTTCAATTCTTATTTATTTATTCTTACTTATTTATTTCATCTTTAAAAATAAAAAAGAGATTAAATTTTTAATATTTTCTATAACAGGCACCATATTATTATATTCGCCTGGGGTAATTGTTTTAATAAATCAAATCAATAGAATTCGTACCAATGAGTTTATTTCAATGTCTTGGATTCCTCCAATAACAGTTGATTCTATTTTTAATTATCTATGGTTTCTTGTATCACTAAGTGAAGATAAAGGAGGTGTTCAGTTATCAACTTTTTCATTTGTCGGAATCACATTACTATTCATAATTATCAGTTGCTTTACTCTTGGATTCTATTTCAAGAAAAATGATGATAAATTTTTACCAATTGGGGGGGTATTAGTTTTAATAGCCACAGTCTTAACTGGAATTATACTCTCATTACCCATAAATAAAACAATTTTCATGGAAAGGTATATGTTTCCCGCATTCGGATGCTGTTGGCTAAGTTTTACTTTATTACTAAGTAAATTATACTATAAAAAACAAATATTCATTCCTTTATTAATAATCTTTTTAATCATTGGTGTCAATAATACTGTATGGTTCATTAACCATGAAAATGAAAATGGATTGATTAGTGATATTCATAATATTCAAGAAAACATAAATGATAATGTTAATTGGAGGAATTCACAGATTACAGAAAAAACTATCAAGGAGAGTTTCTATAAACCCAATAATTCAAAAATTCAGAATTTTAATTTTCATGATTCGAGCTTTAAATTTAAAATAAAGTAGTTTAATAAATATTAATATTCATCAATATTGACAAAAATGAGGCTTATAGAAACTCTCCAAGGTAATTTCACTATTGATAAAACACGATCGTGTTTGTTTAAATTTATTAAGGACTATGTAAAATTCAAATGATAAGCTACTTTTCCAAGAGTCAAAATTCAATTTATTTTTTGAAAGTAAGCATGAAAATTGTTCTTGAACCAATGTTAACCGTTCTATCACCAATTCTTTCAAGATATCGGACAATGAAAATTAAGGTCATTGCTGATGAAATATAATCTGGATTGTTTGACATTAGTTCAGTAACTTGACTAAGAATTGAATCAAACAAATCATCTACTCTATTATCATCTTCTTTTAATTCTTTTGCCATAGATTTATTTCTATCTAAAAAAGCATTAATTGATTTACTTAGCATTAATTGAACATAAACACCCATATATTGGCAATCTTCTAACAATTTCTCTGGAAATTTCACATCTTTAACTTTTTTAAACTCTTTTGCAATTTTTGAAATTAAAACACCGATTCTACTTAAGTGATTACTAACCCTGATAGTTGATTCAACAAACATTAAATCTCCAGCTAATGGTTGTTCAATAGCTATGAATTTTATACAGATTTTTTCTAATTCAAATACAATTTCATTAATCTCATCACCATATTCAATTACTTCTTTAGCTATCTCATCATTATAATCATTTAATAGAAAAACAACTTTTCTATTGGCTTCAATAGTTTTCATTCCTAAATTTTTAATCTTATTTTCTATATTGTTAATTCTTTTTTTGAATATTGAACTTGGATAATTATTTATCATGATTTTAATTCCTATTAAATATTTAAACTTCAATGATTATTTCTAATTTAGCATTTTTGGACTTTAATTAATCAATCTTCCAGTTATATATTCCTCAGTTTTTTTATTTTGAGGATTTACAAAAAGTTTTTCAGTCAAATCACTTTCAACAACTTCCCCACCTAAGAAAAATGAAGTGTATTTTGAAACCCTTGTTGCCTGTTGCATATTATGAGTCACGATGATTATAGTATAATCCTTTTTAAGTTTATGAATAAGCTCTTCTACTTTAGCTGTTGCTATTGGATCAAGTGCAGAACAAGGCTCGTCCATTAAAATAACTTCAGGTTTATTAGCTATTGTCCTTGCAATGCATAATCTTTGTTGTTGACCACCTGAAAGACTTAAAGCAGAACTATCTAATTTATCTTCTACTTGATCCCATAATGCAGCTGATTTCAAACTATCCTCAACAACTTGAGCAATATGATCCTCATCATTTATTCCATGAACTCTAAGTCCATAAGCAACATTTTCATAAATAGATTTTGGAAATGGATTAGCTTTCTGAAAAACCATACCTACTTTTTTTCTTAAATCTACGACATTCATTTTAGGAGAATAAATTTCTTCACCATCTAAGAATATGTTGCCTTCTTTTCTAAAGTTTGGACTTGTATCATGCATTCTGTTTAAACTTCTAAGAAAAGTTGACTTTCCACATCCAGAAGGTCCTATTAATGCTGTGATTGCATTTTCTTTAATATTAATATTAATATTTTTAAGAATCTGTGCTTGAGAAAAGTATATATTTAAATTTTCTACTTCTATCCTATTCATTTTTAAACCTTTAATGAAATGTATATTGAATAAATTACCAATGTTTCTTATAAGTTATTGGACAATAATTATTTTTTAATAAGAATAAATTAAGCGAACTTTTATCAGAGCTTAATTATAAGTTATTGGACAATAATTATTTTTTAATGGGAAAAATTACTAACTTGTATGGCTCATGCATATCTAAATTTTCATTATTTCAATTCTTAAGTTAGTTATACTCATTTTGAAAAAGTTCATAATTTTAAATAATTTAAATTTATCTTAATTAATATAAATGATTTTAAATTAATATATTTTAATAATATTTTTATTATTTTTAATATAGTGATGTAAAAAATGTTTGTAAGTAATGATTATTTTTAAATATCTTATTTTTATAAATTTTAAATTAATTTTAAATTAATTTTTTAAATAATAATTTTTATTTATTTATTTTT
>JAITOM010000216.1 GCA_031289975.1 Methanobrevibacter sp.
TGATAATAAAAAAGTTTATTCAATTGGATATGGTTCTCTATTAATCTGTTTAGATGATAATATTACAAAAGAAATAGCTATTCCATTAATTGAACTTAAAAATAAATTATCACCAGAAACCATAATAATTGTTTTTATAGATAATGGTTTTGCAAGTGATTGTGATAAAACTAATATTATAGAAAGCTTAAAAACTAATAATGTTGATGAATTTATCACAATTTAAGTGGATATTAATGTTGTGTCAAAAACTTTGTTGATATTTAGATATGATCATGAAAAATGGTGAAATAAATGGTTATTGTAAAGATGTTTTGTTAAATAAGTATTATAGGAGTATTTTTCATGAAAATTAAAAAAATTAAAATTATGAATTATAGACTTTTAAAAGATTTCTCAATAGACTTAGAAGACAATTTATCATTGATTATAGGAAAAAATAATTCGGGAAAAACTTCTGTTTTATATGTTTTAGATAAATTTATAAATAGTTCATCTAAGACTAAATTTTCTTGGGATGATTTTAGTATAAAGTTTCGTCAAGATTTAGATAAATCTATTAAAGACAATTATAAGTATGTGTATGATAATGAAAATTTTCCAGGAATTTATTTGAGAATTTTTGTAAAATATGAATCTAACGATGATTTATCTAATCTTAGTGATTACATGTTAGATTTAGATGAAAATAATAATTTTATAATTTTAGAATTTTCTTATATGCTCTCTTATAATGAATTTTCTAATTTAAACGATGATTATTTAAAAACCACTGATAAAAATGATTTTTTGGAAAAAAATTTTGAAAAATATTTCAAATTGAATACTAAGTCTATAATTTATGACAAAGATAATGAAAAAGAAGGAACTGTATCTAAGAATATTAAAGCAAATATTAATAAATTAATTTCATTTAAATATTTGGCTGCTAAAAGAGACACATCTAATGAAGAAGAAAATAAAATAAGTAATTTAGCTTCAAATTATTATAAAAATATTGATAATAATCTTGATGATGAAATTATTAATACTTTTAATGAAATAATTGATGGAACTGATGATAAAATTGATGGAGTTTATAATGAAATATTTAAGGATATCACTAATAAAATTAAAAAATTTGGGGGTGTTAAAGAAGAAGAATCTTTAATAAAGATAATTTCATCTATTAATAAAGAAAAATTACTTGAAGGAAATTCAAAAGTTATTTATGAAGAAGACAATTATCAACTTCCTGAAAATTATAATGGTTTGGGTTATTTAAATCTGTTTTACATGATTTTTGATATAGAATTAAAGTTGATGGATTTTAGAAAAGATAGTGAAGAAGATGATTCTCCAGCGGATATTAATTTGTTTTTTATTGAAGAACCAGAAGTACATACACATCCTCAGATGCAATATATTTTTATAGAGAACATAAAAAAACTTTTATCTGATGGTTGTAAAACTAATGGTAATAAACTAAATTTACAAACAATTTTAAGTACTCATTCATCACATATTGTTTCTAAATGTGATTTTAATGACATTAAATATTTTTATAAGGACAATATAAATAGGAACATTATTTCAAAAAATTTAACTGATTTAGAAAGAGAGTATGATAAAAACATTTTTAAATTTTTGAAACAATATTTAACTTTAAATCGCTCAGAACTATTCTTTACAGATAAAGCAATTTTTATAGAAGGGGATACTGAAAGGATTTTATTACCGAATATAATGAAAATGATTGATGAAAGTGGTAATACTGACTCTTTACCATTATTGTCTCAAAATATATCTATCGTTGAAGTTGGCAACCATTCGAAAATATTTGAAAAGTTCATTGATTTCATTGGATTAAAAACATTAATTTTAACAGATATTGATTCAGGAAAGCTCAATGAGAGAAATACGGTAGTTAAATGTTCAGTTGATGAAGGTACTAGAACAACTAATTCATCATTAAGGTTTTTCTTTTCTAAAAAATTAAGAGATATAGATAAAAATGAAGAATTAGAGAAATTAAAAAGTTTGAAATTTAAAAATAAAGTTTTTATAAAAATTGATGGGAAATGGAGTGAAAATGAAGAAGGTATTTTAATGGTTTCTTATCAAACTTTTAATGAAGAGAAAAATTATTATCCTAGAACATTTGAAGATGCATTCATTTCATTAAATAAACAATTTATAATTGATAATAAGAAAATTTTTGATAGTTTGAAGAACAAAGAAGAAATTAGATCTAATAATGATTTCTACAAATTAACTGAAAATATTATTGGTAAAAAACCAGATTTTGCTATTGAAATCCTGATTGCAAATAATGTTGATGAAAACATCTCTTGGAGCATTCCAGATTACATTAAAGAAGGGTTATTATGGTTGAAAAAGAGTTAAATAATTCTAAATTAGATAATGAAGTCGTTAAAATTTTTAAACATATAAAAAATGAAGACAATTTTTTGTTAAGTGGTGGAGCAGGTAGTGGTAAGACATATTCGTTAATTGAAACTATTAAAGAAATTTTTAAACAAAATCCAAAATCAAATATTGTTTGTATAACTTATACAAAAGTTGCTACTAATGAAATAAATGAAAGATTCTCTCATGATAATCTTAAAGTTTCAACAATTCATAGTTTTCTATGGGAAACAATAAAACAATTTGATATTCCACTTAAAAAGTCTTTATTGGAATTAATAAATAGTGAAGAATCTAAAATAAGAAATCCAAATAATAATGGGGAAGAATATTTCAATGAGTTTAATGAAGGGATTGATTATAAAGAAGTTACTAATATTGATAAAGGAATTATATCTCATGATGCTGTGATAGAACTATCAGAATATATGTATAAAAATTATAAATTATTATGTGATATTTTCAAAGATAAATTTGATTTTGTGCTTATTGATGAGTATCAGGACACTCAAAAACCCGTTATTGAAATCTTTTTAAATCATTTGAATAAAAGTGATAAAAAATGTATCATTGGATTTTTTGGAGACTCTATGCAGTCTATTTATAATAATGGTGTAGGTGATTTAAAGAATTATACAAACTTTAAAAAAGTTGAAAAAAAACAAAATAGGAGAAATCCTTTGAAAGTGATTGAATTAGCTAATAAATTGAGGGAGGATGGTCTTAAACAAGAAAGTTCTATGGATTCAAATGCTCCAAATATGAACGATGGAAAAGTGAAGCAAGGTTCAATTAAATTTTTATATTCTTATGAAGAGAATTATGATATAAATTCACTAAAACAATCCAAATTTTTTGATAATTGGGATTTTGAAACTAAAAATGAATCTAAAGAGTTGTATTTGACACATAAATTGATCTCACAAAATGCAAAATATTCTAAATTATTAGAAATGTATGATAAAGATAATGTTTTTAAGTTGATAAAATCAATCAAAAAGAGAATTAATGAAGATGAAAATCAGAATATTAATAAAAAAGAAACTTTTAAATCTTTAATTCAAAAATTGCAATTAAATGATAAGTTGGATAAGTTAGATATGGTGGAAAAAGGAAGATATGAAATTATTAAAAATGAATCATTTGATAATATTAAATCGATTAAATCGCGAAAAGAAATGTTGGAAAAAATTGAGGATATGGATGAAATTATGGCTTTGTTATATAAATCAATATCTTGCCTACATTTTTATAAGAATAAAGATTATTTAAACCTCATGGAAGTTTTGAACAAACACATCAAAATTGATTCAGTTAAAAAAAAAAATAAAATTAGAAATACTCTTGAAATGTTCAATGTAAACGAGAATAAAGCAATTAATGATCTTTTTCATGCTTTTAAAGATCTTTTTGGGCAGAATGATATTTTAAAAAATATACAAAATAAATACTATTTTGAGAGAATTAAAGATATAAGCTTCTCAGAAGCTAAAAATTTGTTTTACCGTATTGAAGAGTATAGTCCATATTCTACACAGCATAATGTAAAAGGTGCTGAATACAAAAATGTTTTTGTTATTCTTGACAATGGGAAATGGAATCAATATAATTTTGAATGTTTACTTTCAGATAATGCTCATGCTTCCAGTGAAAATGTGCTTAAAAGAACTAGAAAATTGTTTTATGTTTCGTGTACTAGAACTATGGAAAATTTAATTGTTTTTTATCAAAACCCAAATGATGAAATATTAAATAATGTAAAAAAATTGTTTGGTGTAGAAAATATACATAATCTTTAATTTTTATTAGTTTTTTTTACTCGTTAGGTTGAATATTTTGATAGTTGATAATTTTTTAAATAACATTGGTGATTATTTGGTCAGACAACCATATAACAATAATTTTAGGGGGCTGTGAAAAATCAAACTGATAATGCATCTGAGCATCAAAAAATTATCGCATAATATTTGGATATCATAACATGAAATTTGATAATAAAAACACAAAATTTATAAAATATAAGAGA
>JAITOM010000312.1 GCA_031289975.1 Methanobrevibacter sp.
TGAATCTAAATCAAAATGCACAACAAAGAAATATAGGATCATAATTGATAAAAAAACAATTCAGCAAAAAGAAATGGAAGAAAAAATGTATAAGGAGGAAAGTAAAGAGATTTATAAGAAAAGAACTACTGTTGAGAGAACGATTGCTAATATTAAGAAAGGTTTTAATTATAGGTTATACTAATTATTCTGGAAAAGAGAAAGTGAAAGCAGAATTAACTGCACATGCTGTAGCTCATAATTTAAGAAAAGTATTCAATGAAGCTGTGAAAACAGCCATTAACAGTGCAATATCTGTTATTGAAGTAATAAAAATATTAGTATAAAGTACATGCTAATTCAATGATTTTCATGACAAAATATAGTGTGAACTATATTTATTAATAGTAATATTATTTAGAATTTTATTGGTGTTATGGATGAAAAAACCAAAAATCATATATTGAAATCAGCACATATATAGTTCATTGGGAATAAAAAAAATAATTGTCGCCCAGTTTCTATAATTTTGTAATATTGGATCTATCAAAAACTTAACTGGAATGACTTAGTATTGCATTTACTTGAGATTTTAATATCTTTAAAAGTTTTGTGCAATGATTTTAAGTATTATTGAAATTTTAAAGTTTTTTTTAAAATAAAAATTTGATTACAGTTAAATTTTTGATGCCACTCCAAAATTAATACTATAGTGTTTTGTAAAATTATTTTCTTTTATATATTAAATTTTACAAAATTCAATTAAATATTATTGAAATAAAAATTTTTTAAGTTAAATTTTCAAATTTTTTAAAATTTAATTTTAAGAATTTAAAAGAATTTATATTTAATTTGTATATTACCATTAAAAAGAGTTTTAATATTTATTAATAAAATACTTTGAGAAATAAAATGGATGAAACAGATATAATACCTAAGAAATTTATGACTATAAAAGAAGGTTTAGTTGAAATAAGTATTCCTGAATTTGAAAAAATATCATCAGATGCTCCAGTATTCTACAATCCTGTGATGGAATTTAATCGTGATATATCTATATTAGCACTTCAACAATTTCAAAAAGAATTAGAAAAACCTATAAATATTTGTGATCTTTTTGGTGGAAGTGGAATTAGAGCAATTAGATATAAAAAAGAATTAGAGAATGTTGGGGAAGTTAGTGTTAATGATATTAGTAGTGAAGCTATTGAATTTGAAAAAATAAACAGTGAAAATAATAATCTGAGTTTAAATTTTCATCAAAAAGAAGCTAATATATTACTTAGAGAATTTCGAGGAAAATTTGATGTTGTGGATGTTGATCCTTTTGGAACACCATCATATTTTATAGATTCATTAGGATACTCAATTAAAAAGAATTCAATGATTTGTGTTACTGCAACAGATACATCAGCCCTTTGTGGAACATACATTGAACCATGTATTCGTAAATATAATTCCAAACCAAATAAAAGTGAATATTGTCATGAGACTGGAATTAGGATTTTAATAGGATTCATTGCCTTAAGATTTGGAAAATATAAGAAATATATAGAACCTAAACTATCTCACAGTAGTCAACACTATATGAGATTATATCTTAAAGTTTATAAGAGTTCAAAAAGTACTGATGAAAGTTTAAAGGAAAATATAGGTCATATAATTCATTGTAATAAATGTTTGTATAGAACATTTTCTAAGGGATTAGCATTAGCTATTAACATTCATTGCCCTGAATGTGGAGAGGATTTAATAATAGCTGGTCCATTATGGATAGGTAAAATTCAAGATCAAAAATTTATTGATGGTATGATTAATGAAATACCTTTAAAAAATTTGAAAACCTCTAAAAAAATTTTAAAGTTATTAACAACCTGTAGTGAAGAGGCAAATTCCTTAATAACATTTCATGATATACATCAAATATCTAAAGTTTTGAAAATAAGTGCTCCTAAGTTATCTGAAGTTTTAAAAACCTTAAAAAAAGAGGGATTTTCAGCTGCAAGAACTCATTTCAATCCTCTTGGAATAAAAACAGATTGTGATATTAATTCTTTAAAAAAAATAATATATGATTTATCAATTGATTCAAAAGCAATTTAGTGTTCATGATAAATTAAATATTTAATGGATGGGTTCTTGTTTAATAATTTTTTAACTTTTTTATTAATAAACAACTTCCACAACATATGATAATTTTAAAAACTGAAAATTTTAACTTTAAAGATTTCTAATTAAGTATTATTAATAAAGTATATACTATAAACTTTATAATTTAATATTATTCATGATATGAAAGATATTTAATGGGGTATGAAATTTGACTTTAATTGAAGATGCTAAAAAAGGTTCTCTTGATAAAGAGTATGAAAAAATTGCTACAATGGAAAATATGGATTTTAGTAAATTTATTAATTCTATAGCTGAAGGAAAAATTGTAATACCTAAAAATATTAATAGAAATACTAAGCTATGCCCTATTGGGGATGGACTTTCAACTAAAATAAATGCTAATATTGGTTCATCCTCAAAAATGGAGAATATGGGAATTGAAATTGAAAAAGCTAAAATAGCTATTGAATATGGTACTGATGCTTTAATGGATTTAAGTACAGGTTCAAAACTTAAAGAATTTAGAAAAGAAATCATGAAAGTAGTTGATGTTCCAATAGGTACAGTACCAATTTATGAAGCAGCTGTAACTGCAAAGAATAGAGATGGTTCCATATTAAACATGACTGAAGATGATATCTTCAATGCAATTATTAATCAAATGAAAGAAGGGGTTGATTTCATGACTCTGCATTGTGGAATAAATAAAGACCTCATTAATAAACTTAAAATCTCGGAAAGATTAATGGGAATTGTAAGTCGAGGAGGAACATTTTTAACTTCATGGATGGTTCATAACAATGAAGAAAATCCTTTATTTAAAAATTATGCTTATTTATTAGAGTTAGCTTATGATTATGATGTAACTATTAGCTTAGGGGATGGTTTAAGACCAGGTTGTATTAAAGATGCAACCGACATTCCTCAAATTCAAGAACTTGTTAACTTAGGAACATTGGTTAAAGAAGCTCAAAACAATAATGTTCAAGTAATGGTTGAAGGACCAGGGCATGTTCCACTTAATCAAATTGTTTCAAACATGCAAGTTCAAAAAACTATTTGTAATAATGCTCCATTCTATGTTTTAGGACCTATTGTTACAGATTTAGCTATGGGTTATGACCATATTACTTCAGCTATTGGTGGAGCAATAGCTGCTTATTCTGGTGCAGATTTCTTATGTTATGTTACTCCGGCTGAACACTTATCACTTCCATCTTTAGATGATGTTAAAGAAGGTGTTATAGCATCTAAAATAGCTGCCCAAGCTGCAGATACTGCATTAGGATTAAGTTCAGCATGGGAAAAAGAGATGGCTATGGACTTAGCAAGGAAAAATTTTGATTGGGATAAACAATTTGAATTAACTTTTGACTCTGATAAGGCTAAAAAGTATAGGGAAAAAACACCTGTTGAAGAAGATGATATGTGTTCAATGTGTGGAGAATACTGTGCATTAAAAATTGGAAAAGATTTATATGAACATCACAAACCTTAAATACAAACCTTAAATTCTATATTCAGTATGAAAGCTTGATTAAACAATAATTACAGCTGTGATAATTATGTTTGAGAGAATGAAAGAAGATATAACAATGATTAAATTAAGAGATCCTGCTGCTAAAAGTAGATTAGAAATTATTTTATGCTATGCTGGTTTACATGCTATTTGGATACATTTAATAGCTCATAAATTATGGAATAATGGTAATTGTCTTTCAGCAAGATATTTATCACAAATAAGTCGTTTTATCACAGGTGTTGAAATCCATCCAGGTGTTAAAATAGGAAGAAGAGTTTTCATTGATCATGGAATGGGGGTTGTAATGGGTGAAACAACCATTGTGGGGGATGATGTAATAATTTATCAAGGAGTTGTTCTTGGCGGCACATCTTTGGCTAAGGAGAAAAGACATCCCACTGTCGGAACTGGGGTTGTGATTGGTGCAGGAGCTATTGTAATTGGTAATTTAACCTTAGGAAATGGATCTAAAATAGGTGCTGGTGCAGTTGTTTTAGATGATGTTCCACCAGGAACCACAGCTGTTGGTGTTCCAAGCAGAGTAGTCCATGAACATAGAAAATGTGCTTTAGATCAAGAACATCAAAATCTCCCAGACCCTGTTAAAGAATCTATTAATGATATTCTTTGCGAAATTAAAGACTTAAAAGAGGAAATAACTATTTTAAAAAATGAAAAAAATAAATAGCTATTCAATTTACTAAAAATGATTTTAATAAGCTATTCACACTAAATTTTCAAAGTGCTTAAATCATTGAATAAAGGATTAATATTAGTTTAAACTATAGTCATTTTGAAAAAGTTCTTAAATTTTGGATGATAAATTTTTTTATTAAATTACTTAATTTTAAATATTAATTTATAAAAATCTATAATTTTAAATTTTAATTAATATAAATTTATTTTAATTAATATAACTTATTTTAAATAAATATATTATAATAATATTTATTTTTAAAAAAGTTTATTTATTAAGAACTTTATCAAAGCCAATATATTAAAAAAATCAGTTTAAATTAAAATATTAAAGGTGTTAAAATGGAAAAATCAAT
>JAITOM010000314.1 GCA_031289975.1 Methanobrevibacter sp.
AATTTTAAATAATTTAAATATATTTTAAATAATATAAATGATTTTAAATTAATATTTTTTAATAATATTTATTTTTAAAAAAGTTTATTTATTAAGAACTTTATCAAAACCACTATATAATAAATTAATATTTTATGAGTATATTCTTATTTATTATAAAATTAATATTTTATGAATAATTCTTATTATAATATAATATCATAAAAAACATCATTTTTATAAAAACATTTTTATTTTATAAGTAAAAATCAAATTTATAGTCGTTTTGGAAAAGTTCTTAAATTTGGATGATAATCTTTTTTATTAAATTATTTAATTTCAAATATTAATTTATAAAAATCTATAATTCTTTTAATTTATAAAAATCTATAATTCTTGAATTTTAAATAATATAAATTTATTTTGATTAATATATTAACTATCAACATCAACTAATTCAAGGTTAATAGCTGGTTCTGTTTTTCTGGAGTTTAATATTTCCTGATCAACTTCGCCAGTTTCACAATTAACACCAGTTATCTTAACAAACCAAGGTTCTAAGTTGTCAACACCGTTGATAATCATGGTACGATTTTCACTTAATTTAATATAAGCATTCAATATTTGATTGGATTGTTTATTACTTTTAACAGTATTAAGTCTACTCTCAAAGTTATTCCAGAATGCTTTTAGCTCAGGACTAATAGATTTCTCTTTAACTTTTGGTAATTCATATTTCAACATTTCATCAAGTGCATGGCTATTTTTAATAGCTAATTCTTTAAATTCTTCAAAGTTATTAACTGTCATAAATAATATTATTGGTTTTATTATAAATAAATCTTTTCAAAAAGTTGGATAGTTTTTCAAAAAATAATTGTAAAAAATTTTGTGAAGATTTTTTTGTAAAAAAATATTAAGGAACTTAAAATAATTTAAATTTAAAAATATAGTCATTTTGGAAAAGTTCTTAAATTTTGGACTATGATCTTTTTTTATTAAATTATTTAATTTCAAATATTAATTTATAAAAATCTATAATTTTAAATTTTAAATAATATAAATTTATTTTAATTAAATATAACTAATTTTAAATAAATATATTTTAAATAAATATATTTTAATAATATTTATTTATAAAAAAGTTATTTATTAAGAACTTTATCAAAACCACTATAACTAAAATTTTTGATTTTTTAATTGGAATAAAAAATTTTTCTAACTCTTTAAAATCTTTGGATTTTAAAGAATATAATGATTAATTAAATAAAATTTAAAATTAAATAATATTAGATCTATTAAAAATTTCATTACTTAAAAAAATGGCATATAAATTTAGCATGGTTTTTTTGGCACTGCAAAAAGAGGATGGAAATTTAAAATTTGGAATTTGGTTTTTAGACAGGAAAAATTTAGACTATATATGTAGCCATACAATTTTAATAATTTTTCCCATTAAAAAATAATTGTTGTCCACTCCAAATAGTAAAATATGAGGATTTTTATATGAATAATGAGTGAATTACATGTCAAAAGTTATATGAAAATATGATCTGCATAAGATTATAGGAACTTTTTTAGCTATTAAATAATTGTTTAAGTATTAATAAAAATAGAAAATAATATTTTAAGATATTTACACCTAATAATGTTTCAATAAGTATTTATCCGTTTTACTTAATAATAAACACCATATTATACTAAACACATATAGTTAGATTATAATATAAATTTTTAAATTAATACTATATAAATCTTTCGACTTGTTGTTAAGACGAAATATATATAAGAAGTGTAAACACTAATTTATAACATGAAGTTTTGTGTAAAATATGCAACAACTTTACTTAATAATATAATATTAGATGTAAAAAAAGACAATATTCAACTGAATTATATTTTAATAATTTAAAAATAGCTATTATCATTTAATAAAATATTAAATGAACTAAAATGAAAAATAAATTTATTATTATAATTAAAAAATTCTTTTTAATACTTAGATAATAAATAGTTTTTTATAAGGCTAACATACCATATAATTCAAAAATAAATTGTAAAATAGGTGATTTTGATGACAGTGAAAATTGATGATGAAAAATGTGGGCATATCTCTAATTGTCCTGCAGATGGATTATGTATCTTAATATGCGAACAACAAGCATTGATAGAAGAAAACAACGATGTTAAAGTTGTTGATGAAAACTGTAATGACTGTGGACTCTGTATTTCAAACTGTCCTAATCAAGCTATAGTTCAAAGTTGATTAGAATGATAAGTGTAGCACGAAAAGGAAAAGAAGTAAGAGAATTAAGCCACGACAATGATAAATGTGTTGGTTGTGGAATATGCTCCGATCTATGTCCTACATCTGCATTAAAGCTTGGACCAGTCTTACCAATAGCAAGAGGAATTCTAAAAAAAGATTTTATTAACATGAATGAGCAAAATTGTGTTCTTTGTGGATTATGTTCATTTGCATGTCCATTCAATGCACTCGACTTAAAAATTGATGGTGTCAGTGCAAAAACTTTCCAAAACTATCCTAAATGGGATTATGGTACAAAAATCAATGACGAAGAGTGTATATATTGCGGAAGATGTGAATTGTATTGTCCAAGAGATGCATTGTTTGTTAATAGAGAACTTCCAAAAGTAGAAAATCTTGTGCGAGGCCATATAGAAACAAATGAGGATAAATGTATTAATTGCCGTATATGTAAAGAGCTGTGTCCTTCCAATGCAATCGAAATTAAAGCAGATAAGAGAAGTCTTGAAGTAAGTGAAATAAGTATAGACAAATCAAAGTGTGTATACTGTAAAGTCTGTCAAAAAGTATGTCCTGAAAATGCAATTAGAATAATTTGTACAACATGTATGGATCAAGAAGAAATAGCTCCAGTTAAAATTGATGGTTATGTGATGCTTGATGAAAGTCAATGTGTAAACTGTAGTTGGTGTGAAAAAACCTGTCCTGTAAATGCAATAAGTACAATTAAACCATTTGAAGGAGAAATATTACTAAGTGAAAGCGAGGATTCAGCTTGTAAAGGAGATGGATGTCATGCATGTACAGATGTATGTCCATGTAATGCAGTTAAAATAATTGATAATAAAGCTGTTTTCAATTTGGATTGCTGTATACTGTGCGGAGCATGTAAAAAAGTTTGCCCACAGCATGTTATAGAAATCAATAGAAAAACAATAAGACTCAACAATATCAAATCAAATTCTTGGAATAAAATATTAAAAGAATTAACAGTCTAAACTAAATAATCTGGTTAATCAAATTAATATTAGAATATCCAATTTTGTTGAAGTTTTTAAGATGGTTTTTAAGATGGTTTTTTGGAGATAATATTTAGTTAATGGAGATGATATTATGTATTATACAATATGTAGTGAATTAAGGACAATTAACATTAGTAAAATTAAAGAAAATGAACATTATATAGTAAAATTCTTTGAAAAAGGTAATTATTAAAAAATTACATGAAGAATTGAGTATAGAGAATGTTCCAATATAGAATCAGCTGTTATAAATGGTTGAATTAAAATGAATTCAAATGATATTTAAGAGACAAAATATTAGATTAAATCATTTTATTGCTTGGGCAGTAGTGTGAGAATAACCGAGTATTTATGTTATTTTCACGTGATTTGTTATAATATAATATTATTATATAAACATATTAGTATTATGTATTGTAAAATAAATTAACGGATTATACACTGCCTGCCCAAAAAATAAAAAATATTTAAATAAAATCTAAATTATAAGGGTGATGAAAAAAAGTAATGCTTAGAATCATGACATTTAATTTAAAAAGAATAGCTATTATTATACATATAATCTATTATGTCAAATGTTTTAGATATTAAAATAAGATGTAGCTAATTACATAATATTATATTAAATACAAACTATACGGTTGTGAAATAATGGATAATAAATATAAAATAGGAATAGTAGCTGTTATAGCAATAGCTATTATAGGTATAGGAGTTTTTGCAGTTAACAATAGTTCGACTTCATCAGAAGGTGGTTCATTAACATTATATGCTGCTGCCAGTCTTAACTCCCAGATGAATGAAACTATAGATGAATTTAAGAAAAAAAATCCTAATGTTGAAGTGCAAACTCAATATGGTGGAAGTTCTGATTTAATAAAAAAAATATCCGAACTTAATAAAAGTGTTGATATTTTCGCATCAGCAGATTATGGTCTTATTGATAAGATGATACCTAATTCTACTACTTTTAATATAGAATTTGCCCGTAATGATTTAGTATTAGCTTACAATGACAAAAGTAAAAACAGTAGCCAAATAAATACTGATAACTGGTATCAAATATTAGGTCAAGATGATGTGAAATTTGCTATTGCTGATCCAAATTCTGCACCAGCAGGATACCGTGCATTAATGATGATACAACTTGCTAATGCTCATTATCATAATGACAGCATATTTGAGGATTTAATAGCTAAAAATTCTGCAATCACAGCAGAGATGAATGGTAGTAGTTATGTTATAAATAGTCCTGGTGATGCAAAACCAACGACTGAAAAATTAACTACAAGACCAGATGTAGCGGCTACACTAACTGCAGTACAGACTAATGCGGCTGATTATGCTTTTGTTTATAAAAGTGATGCCGAAGGAAGAAAAAATGATAATATTAAATATTTATCATTGCCTGGCGATTTAGCAGTTAATGATACACAGTATGAACCAACATACAAGAATTATAAATTAGTGCAGTTTAGTGGAACAAATAAAAGTAAAACCATAACATTAACCCCTATTGTATATGGAATTACTGTTTTAAATGATGCTCCAAATAGAGATCTTGCATTAAAATTTGTTAACTTTATTTTAAGTGCAGAAGGTAATTCAATAACTAAAAAGAATTTCCAAGATCCTATAACCCCAGCAATAGCAACTATTTCATCTACTAACATACCAGATATATTAAAACCTTCTTTAGCAAGTTAAAAATTTAAAAAGGACTATATTAATTTTTATTAATATCCTTTATTTTTTTACTTTATTTTTTTTTAATTATTTAATTTATAAATATAATAATAGTTAATACCTTATTTTTGCTATAATTAACTTTTATTTAAAGTAAATGTTGTTATTTAAAATTTTATATAAATTAATAGAACTTGTCTAAAAATTATTTTTATCAAAATTTTTAATCTTTCATTTCACAAATAAATTATTATAATAAACTTTCAAATTATAATTAAACTATAAAACAACGAATAATATTTGTAAGTAAAGAAAAGCTTTGCTTTTCTAAATTTAAAAATATGAAATTTTTAAATTAAAGAAAAACTTCGTTTATCAAAATTTTTAATTTTCTAAGTGAAATAAAAAATTTCACTAAAGAAAATCGGCACTGTAAAAAGAGGATGGATTCTCGCAAATGAAAAATTAAGAAATTAGGCTAAAAACTTGATGAGATGTATATTGTCTAAGTTTTTTCTACCTAAAAACCAAATTTAAAATTTAAAATTTCCATCCTCTTTTTACAGTGCCAGAAAATCAAAAATTTTCTAATTGAACAAATTCAATAATGAAATTTTTCAAAATGAATTATAATCATTAAATTTTTAATTAAAAAGATTATAATCCTTATTTTTAAAAATAACAAATTATTATTTAAAAAATTAATTTAATATTATAATATATGATAATAATGTTTGTAAGTAATGAAGTTTTTAAAAATGAAATATAATTATTAAATTTTTAATTAAAAGAATTATAGTTATTATTTTTAAAAATGAAGAAATAAAAATTATTATTTAAAAAAAATAAAATAAGATATCTAAAAATAAATGATTAATTAACAAAAATTTTTCCATATATATTGGTTTTGATAAAGTTCTTAATAAATAACTTTTTTATAAATAAATATTATTAAAATATATTTATTTAAAATTAGTTATATTAATTAAAATAAATTTATATTATTTAAAATTTAAAATTATA
>JAITOM010000317.1 GCA_031289975.1 Methanobrevibacter sp.
TTATATTCGTTCAATGATTTAACATTAATCTCTGATTTTTGAATTGTTTCAATAGCATTAAGAGCTGCTTTAGCTCCTGCTAATGTTGTTACATAAGGTAATCCAATTTCAATAGCTAAACGTCTCATTTTATAACCATCTGAAGCAGATAATTTACCTGATGGGGTGTTAATAATTAAATCTACCTCTTTATTAAGTATTGAATCACTGATATTTGGTGACTCATCACTTATTTTACTCACTTCTTCAATTTCAATCTTACTGTTACTATTATTTTTTATAGATTTAGCAGTGCCATGTGTAGCTATTAATTTAAATCCAAGTGATGATGCTTTTTCAACTATTTCTTGAACTTTTAATCTGTCCTGTTTTTTAACACTTATAAATATTGTGCCTTCTTTTGGTAAATCCATGTTAGCAGAAAGTTGGGATTTATAGTATGCCAAACCAAAATTTTCATCAATCCCCATTGCTTCTCCAGTAGATTTCATTTCAGGTCCAAGTATAATATCTACTTCTGGAATTTTCAAAAATGGGAAAACCGATTCTTTAACAGCTACATGTTTAATTTCAATCTCATCTATCAATCCAAGATCTTTTAATTTTTTACCAATTATGAGCTTAGATGCAATTTTTGCAAGTGGAATTCCAATAGCTTTACTAACAAATGGAACTGTTCTACTTGCTCGTGGATTAGCTTCAATTATATAAACTTTTTCCTCATCAAGTTTAACTGCATACTGAATATTCATAAGTCCAACAACTTCAAGTTCAATAGCTAATTTACGAGAATAAGATCTTATAACATCTAAAATATCTTTTGGAATTGATTGTGGAGGTATAACACATGCAGAATCACCAGAATGTATTCCTGCTTCTTCTATATGTTCCATTATTCCTCCAATGAATACATCTTCCTTATCAGATAAAATATCTACATCCACTTCAATGGCATCTTCTAAAAATTTATCAACCAATATTGGATGCTCTGGAGAAACTCTTGCTGCTTCTTCAACATATTCTTTTAATTCATAATCATCATAAACAATTTCCATTGCTCTTCCACCAATAACATAAGATGGTCTAACAAGAACAGGAAACCCTATTTTTTTAGCTATTTCTCTTGCATCAGGAAAAGAATGGGCTAATCCATAGGGTGCTTGAGGAATGTTTAAGTTGTTTAAAACTTCACTAAATTTTTCCCTATTTTCACTACTGTCAATACTCTCATAATTTGTTCCAAGAATTTTGATTCCTGCATTTGCAAGTGGAACAGCTAAATTAATGGAGGTTTGTCCACCAAACTGAACAATAACTCCTTCTGGTTTTTCTTTATTGATTATTTCAATTACATCTTCGAATGTTAATGATTCAAAATAAAGTTTATCTGAGATATCGTAATCCGTACTTACAGTTTCAGGATTGTTATTAATAATAATAGTTTCAATTCCCTCTTCTTTTAAAGCAAGACTTGAATGAACACAACAATAATCAAATTCAATTCCTTGCCCTATTCTTATTGGTCCTGCACCAATAATAATTATTTTCCGTTTGTTCGATGAGTTAACTTCATTTCCTTTATCATAACTACTGTAGTAATAAGGAGTTTTTGCTTCAAATTCAGCTGCACAGGTATCAACCATTTTAAACGAAGGTTTTATTGAATTACCCATTCTTAACTCATTAATATCTAATTTAAGAAGTTTTTCAAGAGTGCTATCCGAGAACCCCATTGATTTAGCTTTTTTTAAAGCTTTTAATAATGAGTCTTTATTATCTAAATTAGAAACCAATTCATCTTCAAAATCCACAATATTTTTAATCTTATTTAAAAAGAAGATATCAATATTACAAAGTTTAAATAAATCATTAACGTTCATCCCTGTTTTTAATGCAGTGTATATCTGAAAAATCCTTTCGTCAGTTGGGTTTATTAAATCATCACGACTAAAATCAAGTTCTTCAAATCCATTAAGACCAATATCTAAAGATCTAACAGCTTTATGCAATGCTTCTTCTATAGTTCTTCCAATAGCCATTACTTCACCAGTAGA
Organism: Methanobrevibacter sp.; assembly: GCA_031289975.1. Classification (GTDB taxonomy): domain Archaea; phylum Methanobacteriota; class Methanobacteria; order Methanobacteriales; family Methanobacteriaceae; genus Methanovirga. The sequence goes on from JAITOM010000317.1 coordinate 2,055, forward strand.
TTTCATTTGAATCCCAATTTTCCTGTTTGTACCTTTAAATTTATCAAAAGACCATCTTGGTATTTTAACTACAACATAATCTAAGCTTGGTTCAAATGAAGCGGGTGTTTCCTTAGTAATATCATTTTGAATTTCATCTAAAGTCATTCCAATAGCTATTTTAGAGGATATTTTAGCAATAGGATAACCAGTAGCTTTTGAAGCAAGAGCACTACTTCTACTTACGCGAGGATTTACTTCAATAACTTTATATTCTCCTGTTCGTGGATTAACAGCGAATTGAATGTTACAACCACCTTCAATATTAAGCGCCCTTATTATTTTAATGGATGCATCCCGTAATCTTTGAGAATCAATATCATTTAAATTTTGAGCAGGAGCCACAACAATACTTTCACCTGTATGAATACCCATAGGATCTAAGTTCTCCATATTACATACAATAATGCAAGTATCGTTTTTATCTCTCATAACTTCATATTCAAACTCTTTCCAACCTAAAACAGACTCATCAATAAGAACTTGATTTATAAAACTCATATCCAAACCATGAGTAACTATTTCAACTAATTGGGATCTATTATTTGCTACTCCACCACCAGTACCACCAAGTGTAAATGCAGGTCTAACGATTACAGGGTAACCAATTTTTTCCACAGCTTTCAATGCATCATCAATAGATTCAACAGCCTCACATTTAGGAATTGGTTCATTAAGCTCATCCATGAATTTTCCAAACAAATTCCTATCTTCTACATTTGCAATTGTCTCAACAGATGAACCAATTACTTTAATTTCATCTAAAACCCCCATTTCATCAAGACCTGTAGCTATATTTAATCCTGTTTGCCCCCCCATAGTTGGAAGAATGGCATCAACCTTTTCTTTTTCAATTATTTTAGCAAGAACTTTAGGATTCAATGGTTCAACATAAACAGTATCAGCCATGTCAATATCAGTCTGAATAGTTGCAGGATTACTGTTGACTAATACTGTTTCAATACCTTCTTCTTTAATAGACTTACAAGCCTGTGAACCAGAATAGTCAAATTCTGCAGCTTGACCTATTTGAATAGGTCCAGACCCAATAATAAGAACTTTTTTAATATCTTTATCAATAGGCATCAATTTTCCTCTATGAATTATTTAATTGATTTAAACTAATTTTTAAATAATATTCATTACAGTATGAAATCTTAAGTTTTTGCAAAAATCATCACTTCTAATTTTTCTTAAATCAATTTAAATTATAGTGGTTTTGATAAAGTTCTTAATAAATAAACTTTTTTAAAAATAAATATTATTAAAAAATAGCAAAAATTAGAAATTTTTTGACTTATAAAATCATAGATTTTATAAATATTAATTTAAACTTATTTATATTAATCAAAATATATTTATATTATTTAAAATTTAAAATTATAGATTTTTATAAAGTGATATTTAAAATTGAATAAATTAATAAAAAAATTATATTTTAAAATTTAAGAACTTTTCAATAATCGCTATATATTGATCTTATTTTACATGCTTGATATTATTTACAGGGTTTAATATTATATTACTTGAATTTACAATCATTAATTGATAAATAAACATTTATACTGATATTATTTAAACACAACGCCTTTACTTAAAACATAATTTAAAACAACTACAATAATTTGTGTAATTATTTTTGCAATACTTAAACCTAAAATAAAGATATTAAAATTTAAAATACTGATTAATAGATACATTATCCCCTGATCGACAACTCCAGAAAAGACTCTTCCCCCCATAAAAAGAAAAAATTCAATATGGATTGAATTATTTTTACTTTCAAATACCCAAATTTTATTTGTAATATATGCAAATATCACTGAAATAATCCATGCGATTATATTTGGTATTAGCCAAGGAATATGAAAGAAATCAGGAATATGAAAGAAATCAGTGAAAATTGTATAAGAGACAATATTAACAACAGTTGTTAAAACACCAAAGACCAAATATAAAATAATTTCTTTATTTTTTAATAAAGATAACATCTTCTCTATCATAATTTCATCCTATCAATACAGTTATAAATATTAGAGAATTTCTATAAACTCTTAATTTTAAAAATTTTTTATTTACAATCTATAAAAACGAAGTTTATCTTCATTCTTTAAAATTGAAGATTTTAAAGAGTTAAAAAAAATTTTTTAATTTTTTTTTTATTAAAATTTTTTATTTCAATTATAATGGTTTTGATAAAGTTCTCAGTAAATAACTTTCTTTAAAATTAAATATTATTAAAAGATATTAATTTAACATTTTAGTTATATTAATTAATATATATTTATATTATTATAAAATTAAAATTTAAAATTGTTTTAAAATTTAAAATCGTAGATTTTTATAAAGTAATATTTTTATAAAGTAATATTTGAAATTAAATAATTTAATAAAAAAATTTTTCATCCAAAATTCAAGAACTTTTCCAAAATGACTATATGAACTGAAATTAAAATTATTATTTTTAAAAAATATATTTTTAAAAAATAAATATAATAAGCTATTTAATTATAAATTAATAAAACATATTGGATAATTTTAAAAAATTAGAATATTTTAATAAAAATTAAAAAATTTTTAAATTGTAAAAAATGGAGCTGTGAAAATCCAACTGATAAATTATTTTTCCAACTTTTTATTCAAATGTAGGCATTAAGTAAAAGTCCCTTTTTAATATCGTGTTGATCTTATAAAGTCCTTAAAATGCTTTAAAAAATTAAGTATTATAAATATCAAATAAAGTATTATAGCTTCATCAGTTGAATTTTTCACAGCATCAAAAAATTTGGTTCTAAATTATGATTCTTAAAATCCACTATTTTTCTAATCTTTTAGGAACTATTTGTTTATTAAATAAATCTTTATAAGATTCTCTCTCTCTTATTATTTCAACTTCTCCATTATTTATTAATAGCTCAGAGGGTCTTGGTCTTGAATTATATTGTGAAGCCATTGAAAAAGAATAAGCTCCTGCATTTAAAATAGCTAAAAGATCTCCCTCTTCAATTTTAGGGAGGATTCTATCTCTTGCAAAAAGGTCTCCTGATTCACAAACATTGCCTGCAACATCCACTTTTTCAACTTCTTCTTCATTGACCTTATTTGCAACTACAATATGATGATATGAATCATACATTGCAGGTCTAAGAAGTGTATTAAAACCAGCATCAACACCGATAAACTTGCGATAGCTATTTTTAATTGTATTAACTCTTGTAAGTAAAACTGAAGCATCACCAACAAGATATCTTCCAGGTTCAATATAGAGATATGGGGTTCCTAAACCATATTCTTTTGTTTTATTCTTGAAAATAGCTGTTATTTCTTCTGCAAATTTATTAATATCAAGAATTTTTTCCTCTGGAGTGTATGGGATTCCAAGCCCTCCACCAAGATCTAAAAATTCAAAATCAATATCCACCTTTGATGCAACATCTCCAGCAATATCTAAAAGTGCATTGGTTGCTAATTTAAAAGGTTCAGGATCTAAAATACCTGATCCAATATGGGAATGCATTCCGATAGGATTAAAACCTAAATCAACAGCTTTTTTATAAACATCAGCAGCTTCTTCCTCTTTTATACCAAACTTACTCATGATTCCCCCAGTTATACAGTGTTTATGATGTCCCGCTCCAACCATAGGATTTACTCTAAAAGATATTTTATAATTTTCAGGATCTACAATTTTAGATAATCTTTCAAGCTGAGATATAGAATCTAAATTAATTAAAACACCTTGCTTATCTATAAATTCCAATTCATTATCTTTAACATTGTTACCTGTAAATAATATTCTTTTTGGATCAAATCCAGCTTTTAATGATGTGTAAACTTCTCCAGGTGATACAGCATCTATCGAAGATCCTTCCTCCTCAAGAATTCTCAAAACAGCTAAATTTGTATTTGCTTTACATGCATACAATACCCTAAACTTCTTATAGTATTTGGTAAATGCATTGAAAACTCTTTTATAATTATCCCTTATTCTTTCTTCATCAATTACATACAGTGGAGTTCCATACTCCATTGCAATCTCATTAACATCAACATTAGCAATAGTCATATTTCCATTTTCATTTACTTTTAAGTTTAAATCCATTATAATCACCACTAATAATAGTATAGTCATTATTGAAAAGTTCTAATTTTAAAGTGATAAATTTTTTGGATGTGTCAAAAATCCCATGGTAATTTAAATTTTTCCATAGTTTTCCTTGAATTTCTTTTTTTGAAGATTCAAATACATTTTACCCCCAGATAAATCTTTTTCCAGCCTCTTGGAAGTGTATGTCAAAAATCCCCAGACAATTTCAAGTACAAATTTCAACATCGCCCATAGAAAATATATGTAGAAATGTAATATAATATTATATCTAAAATAAAAACAATTATCTCCAAATAGTAATTTTGTTGTTGAACTATATAATACTAATGGTACTGAAAGAGTTGTTATCAAAAAGAACAAATTATACTTGAGTAACTTTTTCACACCTGATTTTCATCATAACATGAAAAAAATAGCTGGAAAAGAACTTAAATACATTTATGTCAATCCTGCACCTAAATGTGAGTATTGCGGATGTGCATTAAGTAAAAAGAATTTAGAAAAACAAAATCTTAATAAAAATCATTTAGTCCATGTTACAACTTATGTTTGTGATTATTGTAAAAAACTCAAAAAAACTCATTGTACAGTCTTGGATTTGTTCATAGATAAGTACAATACTTATACAAAAGATGTTAAGAGACTTGCTATTCAATAAATTATTTAAACTCATATGTCCTTAATAAACATAAGCTTGATAAATAAGAGAAAAATGGAAGGAAAATCACGAAAAATTTAAATTACCATGGGATTTTTTACACACCCAAAAAACAAATAATTTTACAAAACAATATAATTCTTAATATCAATGTATAGTAGTTTTGATAAAGTTTTTAATAAATAACTTTTTTATAAATAAATATTATTAAAAAATATTTATTTAAAATTAGTTATATTAATTAAAATAAATTTATATTATTTAAAATTTAA
>JAITOM010000245.1 GCA_031289975.1 Methanobrevibacter sp.
TTAGCATAACAAAAAATACAGTCCATAATAATGAAAATTTTCCAGATTTTAAGTTCCTGGATAATTTTGTGGATGGAATAAAAATTATTATTATTCATGTTATATATTCGATCATTCCTTCTATATTATTATTTATTATAGGAATAGCCAGCATTGGCTTAAATCAGGATGTGATGTCATCATTAAACTCACCAGAACAGTTATTAAATAATGTTGGATTAATATCTCAAATTTTAGTCTTTTTTGTATTATCTTTTATATTATATGGTATATTTTCATTATTATCTGTTATGGGAACTATGATATTTGCTAAAACAGGAAATTTTTGGGATGCTTTCAAATTTAAAGAGCTTTTTAATAGAATTTCTTCAATTGGAATACTTAGATATATTATATTGATTATTGTCTTGGATATAATTTTAGTTCTAATATCTTTTATAGGTGGTTTTATTAATTTAATTCCATTCATTGGAACTTTAATATTTATGATCCTATTGTTCCCTTATATGTTGATATGTTACTACAGAGTTATAGGTCTAATTTATAATGAAAGTGAAACTGAATCACTACAATCTGAATCACTACAAGATATAAATTGAATCTTCTTTTTTTTCTTTTATTAATAAAAAAATTTTTCGTTTTTTTTATTCTTGACTTTTATTATACTAATGATGCTGTGAAAAATTTAACTGATGAAGCTATAATACTTTATTTAATATTTATAATACTTATTTTTTTAAAGCAGTTTAAGGACTTTATAAGATCAATACAATATTAAAAAAGGATTTTTACTTAATGCTTACATTTGAATAAAAAGTTGGAAAAATAATTTATCAGTTTGATTTTTCACAGCCCCAAAATTTAAGAACTTTTCTACAAGGACTATAAAAATAAAAAGATAAAAATTATTATTTAAAAATTAACTTTATATTAATTGAAATTTTTAAAAATAAGATATTTAAAATAAATGATTAATTACAAACATTTTTTATAGCACTATAATAAATAAAAAAAATTAATAAATAAAAAATAAATAAAAAAAATTAATAATTTATTTTTATCAAACTTTTCATCTTAAAATATAAATGAAATAATTTATGGTGATAAATTGAAGTCTAAAATTAAAAAAATCATTTTAGTGATTGTAATTATAATTATTTTCTTTTTTATGTTCACTCCAGGTTCAAGTAATCATAGAGTAGATATTGTAGGAAGTACATCAGTACAGCCTCTTGTTGAAAAATTAGCCAATATTTATATGAAGAATAATTCAGATATATTGATAAATGTTCAATCTGGAGGTTCTGGAATGGGTATTAGGAGTATCCAGCAAAAAATTGCGAACATAGGTATGGTTTCAGAGGATTTATCTCAGGAAGATAAAAAAGGGATAACAGCAATTAAATTAGGTGATGAAGGAATTGTAATTTGTGTAAATAATGAAAATAATATTTCAAATTTAACAACACAACAAATTAGAGATATTTTTAGTGGGAAAATTGATAACTGGAAAGATGTTGGAGGAACTAATTCTAAAATTCATGTTATTACACGAGAAGATGGATCTGGAACAAGAACAGAATTTGAAAGTATTTTAATGAAAGATTATAAGATTAAAAAGGATGCGATAGTTCAAAGTTCAACAAATGAAATTGAACAATCTGTTGTAAATGATAAGAACGCTATTGGTTATGTTTCTTATGCCACTATTACTGATAATGTTAAGGATGTATTAATTGATGGTATTAAAGCATCTAATGATACACTTGTTGATGGTTCATATAAGTTTATAAGACCCTACCTATTTTTAATCCATGACCATGAGAATTTATATGTTAATGACTTTTTAAATTGGGTTTTCTCTCCTGAAGGTTTAGAGATTATTAAAAATGAAAAAATCATCCCTCCTGGTGAAGAAGAATTAGAAACTATTAAAAGACAAATAAACAACCTAACTACCATTTAGTCTTTATAAAATTATTTTTAATTTAGATTTTATAGTATCTATAAAATCAATCATTTAAAAATTTTAATTATATTGTATTTATAATGAGAGCTTCAAGATCTTGAATTCTAATTCATCTATCTTTAAACAAAATCTTCATCTCTGAATGTTTAAAAAATAGATAAAGTATTTAAGAAATAATTTATTAATTTAAAGATTGGGTGCATTAGTATATAATGATTAATGTTAATTGATTATATCGCATATTGGATACTATTTTTCTTTTATTTTAATTTTAGCTATGTTTTTGTATTAAAAAAATTTTATAACCCATCTTCTTGACGCTATTAAATGATTACTTATTTACTTTTTTCCCCATTTTGTAGAGTTTAAATTCTAAAAATTTTCTAATTCTTCTTCAATTGTATCCCAGAATTCGACTGCCCATGTCGCATCCCCATCAATAATCATATCTAATAATCTAAGCTTTCCATCTTTTAATCTGAAAAGTCTAAAATCTTGTTGGGATTTCTTTTTCCCTTCTTTATTACAATCTAAATATAGACCATCGTAATATTCCTCATCAAAATCTCCAGATTTAACAAAATCCCCAACTAATGAATAGCCATTTTTGACTGTTTTATCTAATTTTTCAATGGTTTTTAACCATCCACCATTTACTCTAAATTTAATACCAGGATCAATAATTTTTATTTCTTTTTCCCAATTTAAAAGCATTTTTTCACCTCTATCAATAGTTAAATATTATTTTTTATTGTCTTAATGCAAAATACTATTTATATTCCATAGTATATTTAAGTTAGCCAAGAGCATAGCAAAAGTAATAAATTACAGAATTCTATAAACTCATACAAATCTATTTATCAACTCATGTTTATATGGTGGTTTGCAAAATTATTTTCTTTTATTTATATATTAATTTATTTAAAATTCAATTAAATATTTGCAGTCAGAAATTATTTTTATTTCTTTAAATTATTTAAATTAAATTTAACTTCACTTTAAAATGCAAAATATGTATGTTGATTGCTGGTATTAAGTCAAAATACCCAAACACTAACAAAACACATTAAAAACAATCCACAACACAAACACATATTTGACAAAGAGACTAAATTAAACT
>JAITOM010000101.1 GCA_031289975.1 Methanobrevibacter sp.
TAACATTCATCTTCCTCTAAATTTGATTAATAAACATGAGATTAGGGTAATAATCGGCTTATATTTCTCTAAATCTTGATTTTATAAAGTATTTAATAAAATTTATTATTAAGGATTATGTGGAGGATGTCAAAAAGTATGGAGGTTTTGCAAATTTCGGATTTTTATATATAAAGAAAACCTTAAATTTTGATAAACCTCCATAAAAGTTTACACCCTCAATCAAAAGAAAAATATAAATATAAAGATGTTTGATAATTCTAAGTATGATAACTAAAGAAAAATCAAACAAAAATAATTTGTTTGAAGAAGTATTTAAGAATTGTGTTAAATTTGGTGAAGATAATAAGATCACTTTAGATGCAAGTGTTCATATATCCATGTCATTAAACTTTTATTATCTGTTTTCAATTTTTCATTATGAAAATCCATGCTGATTTTACAGTGCCTAAATGTTTGCTAAAAAAGAGGGTGTAAACTTTTATGGAGGTTTAGATTTATGGGTTTGTTTCTAACTCTTTTTTAATATACTCTCTTGTTTTCTCCATTTTAGAATTATCCACAGGATTTTTTGTCATATTCAAAGCCAAATATTCTAACATTCCATCCACAGTTTTATATTCGTTTGTCTTCCAGCATTTGAATGTTCTTATTTGAGAGTGTAAAGATGTTGGCTCATGATTAAAAAAGGATAATAATAAACATACAAATTTTGATAATAATTTAATTTTATAAATTTAATTTTATGGGCGTGATTAATGGTTTCAAGGCATATTAATCTTATTTTTTTGACCATACACAATACAATATTAATATTAAATTAATTTTTTAAATAATGATTTTTATTTATTTATTTTTAAAAATAAGAATCATGATCTTTTTAATTAAAAATTTAATATTTATGATGTATTTTTAAAAATTTCATTATTAAACTTGTTCAATTAGAAAATCCGAGGCTGCGAAAAATTCAACTGATGAAGATATAATACTTTATTCACTATTTACTACTTCATTTTTGAAAGCAGTTTAAGAACTTTATAAGATCAATACAGTAATAAAAAAAGACTTTTATTTACACAGTACAGTTGAGTAGAAAGTCAAAAATAAATTTATCAGCTGGATTTTTCACAGCCCCCGAAAATAGGTGTTGCACTATAATAACTTATCAGTTGAATTTTTCACAGCATCACATATTTTCAATCTTATGATAATAAAAACTTCATAAAAAATAATTTATTTGAAAATTTAAATAAAACACTTAAAATCTATGTTAACTTAAAAAAAATTGAAAAAAATTAATAAAACTATATATTAGGACTAAATTAATAAGAAATGTGAGGTGAAAACTAAGATATTGATTGACATGAAAACTAAGACTATTAATTTGCAATTAAATGATAATTTAATGAAGTATTAACAGTTAATGATAATTTAATGGAATTAATATGAATCTTAGTCATATTTAATCTTATTTTTAATTCACCTCAAAAAAAAACTTAAAAGGTGATATAAATGAAAAAATTTTTTGCAACAATATTGATCGTTTGTGCAATATCTGTTTTGATATTGAATTTAAATGCTACAACGATTAATATTGATAAAAATAGTGAAGGCGGATTAGTTTCAGCAATTAATCAAGCTACTGATGGAGATACAATACATATATCTTCTGGAACTTACACTGGTGAAAACTTCACCAATTTAGTAATAGATAAAAAAATAGCTATTGAAGGAGATAAGGTTATTCTTGATGGTGAGGGAAAGAATAATATTTTCAAGGTTAAAGAAAACGGAAGTTTAACTTTAACTAATATCACAATAGCTAATGCTCATAGTAATTATGGTGCTGGAGTTTATAATGAAGGTTATAATCTTAGTATATTCTCTTGTAAATTTATTAATAATAGTGTAGATATTATTGGTGGAGCTATTTATAATACTCAATCAGATAATCTAAAAATTACTGATTCAGAATTTATAAGTAACAAAGCAAATGGTGGTGGAGCCATATACAATGATGGTCGTGATGTTATAGTAGTAAATTGTAATTTCACTGCTAATCAAGGAAATGGTGCTGGAGCCATATACAACTATTATTCAAGAAATTGCACCATTTTAAAATCAAATTTTATTAATAATATAGGATTTGGATCTTATTCCTGTGGAGGAGCAATATCTAATGAAGTATCAAGTGATATGCTAATCAACCAATCCACATTTATTAATAATACTGCAAGTTTTAGTGGTGGAGCTATATATAACTATTATGGTGATAGATTTAAAGTTTTTAACTCAAAATTTGTAAATAATAGTGCATATGACTCTGGTTCTGCAATCTATTCAGATTTAAGCTATTATGGAGAAATATTTAATAGTATATTTTCAAATAATTCTATTCTTCCTTTTGATGAAAGAATTGATGATATTGGAGTGATATTTATTCGTGGAAGTGGTCAGATAGGAAATTCAACTATAAAGGATAATAATCCTAATGATATTATATACGAGGAACTATAGTCTAATTAGATATCAGACAATAAACTTTAGATATCAAAAAAATTGATTTATTTTTTTTTCTTTTTTTAATTTTGGAAAGAAAAATCATTTGTATTGAAAATAATCATTCTTGAGAACCTATTAAAGTTATGTTAATTTTGAGACGGTTTCAATTATATGGTCTAAGTTTTCTTTATTTAAGCATTCCATACTTAGGTTTTTAATTTCAATAGCTACTCCTTTTTCTTTAAGACGATTATAATTTGGACAACTTGTTATGAATGAATTTTTATCTATTGTGAATTCATTTTTTAAATTAATAGCTATTTTTTTTGGTTTATCTGTTGATATAATAATGTTTATTCCTCTTTTATCCTTGTGAATAACATTTTCTATGTTATTTTTCAAATAATGACATGCTTTAATAGCTATTTTAAAGAATTTTTCACCGTGATCTACTTCAGTTATTAATCCTTTAGCTATTTGATTATTTAATGATAGTGTTTTAATTAGTAGATTGGATTTTTCAAATATTTCTTGGTTGTTTGTTGATATGAAACCTCCATATCCAAGATTTATAATTTTTGGTGAGCCTGTTGAAGAAAGAATAATATCTGAGTATTTACCATTTCCTAATTTTCTTTTATTATCCAATATTCCTCCTGATGCATCTTCAATGAGAATTAAATCGTTTTCAGTTGCGAATTTGGATATTTCTTTAATTGGTTGTTCTGCTGTGTAACCTGCAAAACTTGTTAATAATATTGTTCCTTTAGGATAATTATTTCCTTTAAGATTTTTAATAGCTTCATTAAGATAATTAATATTGATTAAACCTTTAGTGGTTTTAAATTCTACGGTTTCCTTATTTAAAAATTTGGATATTTGTTTAAATCCATGCCATCCTCCTTGATCTGGAATTAGGATAGGCGAATTCATTGAGTTTAAACCAATTAAAATAGCTGAATTTCCACTGTTAACTAATTTAACATGTTTATGATTGGTTTTAGACTTGATTTTATCCTCTGCTTTTTTATGATAATCCTCGTTTTCATAATCTTTATAAGCATTAGAAATAGCTATTCGTGTTTCTTTTGATGGTTTCCTAAATTTGAAATTCATAAGTTAAAACCTCTAATTTATCTTAGAAAGGTTTTATAATCATTGTATTTATTAATGTTTAATAATTCTAATTTATTTTTTTCTTTAACTGCAAAGAATTTGAAGCCATCATTAAACATTTCTCTTAAAATAGGATTTAAATTAGTGTTTTTATTCTCCATATATTTTATAAGATAATCTTTATTAGTAACAAATGGCATTCCAAGTCCTTCAGCTGAATATAGCTCTCCAATTTCTCTTCTTCTAAGAACGGTTAATATTTTATCTTCATCGTTAACCTTATTTAAAAATGTGTTAATAAGATGGGTGTATGTTTTGGTACTGATGTTGGATTGGTCACCAGCAACAGCTAAGATATAATTTGATCGTGCTTTCATTAAACCATTGTATAAAGAAATCGATAGCGGTACATCTATGGGGTTATTGTATACAATTTTTATTCTATCATCATTTATTTTCAGTACTTCTTTTATTATTTCATCTTTAAAGTGACCAAGCACTATAATGCATTCATCAACACCTGCATTTAAAACATTGTTTATGGTTGTTTCAATAATGGTTTTATTATTATCAAATTTAAGAGTTAATTTATTGGTGACTGGAAGACCCATATATTTCATATCTTCCATCATTCTTGAACTTTTTCCAGCAGCAGTTATAATTCCAGTAAATTTAACCATTAGAATCATTATTATTTATAATACAAGAAAAATTTAATCATCATCTATTTCTATGCCTAATTTTCCTAATGTTCTTCCTAAAAATACTGTTACTAAAACTGATATTACTGTCACAATAATTGCATAAGATACTAATCCTGTTATTGCAGAATCAGAATGGAAAAATTCTTTTATAATTGCTTGAATAGCTGAATTCCATGCTAAACCTGCAACTAAAGCAAATGCTGTTGTGATTAAAGTTGCTATTGTTTTTAGTATCTGTACTTTTATATCATTATTTTTTTTATTTGTCATAATTTAGCCCATTATTTAGATTATTGAGTTAATAATATTTTTAATAGCTGTTTCTGGGTTTGGTGATTCATAAATTGATCTTCCAACAATTAAAGCATTGGCATATTTCAATGTTTCTTTAGGATCTCCTCCTTGAGTTCCAACACCTGGAGATATAATAAAAGAGTCCTCGCCTACCAATTCTCTAATTTTGGATAATCTATCTATTTTAGTGGATGGAGCAATATAATTTTTAATTCCTAATTTTAAGCCCATTTTAACTATTTCTTCTGAAACAGATTTTAAAAAGGTGTCTGCACCTGGATGGGACATTTCAGATAATAGAAAAATCTCTTTGTTATGTTCTTTTGCAATATCTAAACAAGCTTTTACACTATCTGAGCCTAAAAATCCATGAACAATAATATAATCTGCTCCTTTATCATAAGATAATTTAGCTATTTTTTCATTTGTAGCTGGAATATCTGCAAGTTTATAATCACATATAACAGTAAAATCAAAGTTTTCTTTAAGAATTTCAATTGATTTCAGTCCTTCAGATAATGTTAATGGATAGCCAATTTTTATAGTGTCTATGTAATTGTAAATAGTTTCACATAAATCATAGGATTTTAGTATGTCCATTAAATCCAATGCTAAAATTATATTGTTCTTTACTTTTTTCATTTGTTCAACAACCATTAAATATTAAAATCTATCTGTTTCTCTATTTATTTCATTTTTTAATCTTTTTGCAATTTCGTTCATTGAATTTGCAATATCTGTTGGTATTGAATCATAATCTCTATCTACGATTATTTGAGAAATTATGGTGGATAATAGAAATATTGCATGTTTATGTTCAATTTTTGTTTTGTGAATGTATTGGGGTTTTATATTTAAGGATATGTATTCACTACATGTTTCCTGCATTTTATCATCATCTTCTAAATGTTTCAAAATATATAATAAAAATTGGTGTAATAAAATTATTTCATCTTTATTCATTTAAAATCACGCTTTAATTAAAAATTAATTTAATTTATTATAAATAATGATTTATTTTGAGATTATAAAAAATATATTTATTTTAAACATAATTTTTCATTAATAAAATTTTAAATATTGTCATTTTGGAAAAGGTCTTAA
>JAITOM010000345.1 GCA_031289975.1 Methanobrevibacter sp.
TTTAATAATATAAAACTGCCTCGATTTATTTTATTAATACATTTCTACCAATGAACATATATATTTATGAACACTCATAAATGCTTTAAATTCGATTTAAAATGGAAAGCTTTATATACTCTGAAAAAATAATGAATAGTATGTGATATTTGATGCCATGTTTTTTTTTCAATAATAGAAATAATAGCATTGGAAAGTTGATTTATGGTTTATTGTGTTTATTAATTTAAATTTAATGGTATAATTTAAATTTAATTATAAAAAATATGTGATAATTAAACTTTAAATCTAAAAATGGTATCATTTATTACATTATATAATTAAAATAAATGGGAGGTTTAAGGATTATTACAATGAAAAATGTTTAAGATTCAAAAAAAAAAAAAATTAGCTATTTGAATTAATGAATTAAGGTACTATAATGTTTTTTTTTGACTTGGATAAAAAGCCTTAAAGATATAATAGTATTATTAAAAGACAAAATAGAATTGAGCCATATGAAAAGAAGGTAGAAAATGAATCAAAGAAATTAAGTTCAAAAAGTACTAATTACATGATTACGCATATTGATTTTGTGAAAGAATGTAGTAATAAGATTAATGAAGCTTCTTCTGATTTAAATGAAGCAGTTATAGCAGCGGATAAAGAATGGCATATTAATCACAATAATACAGATACATTAAATTTCATGAACTCTAATCCATTGGATTCTAACCCTTTAAGTTTTAATCTTTTAAATTCTAATTTCATGAGCTTTAATTCAGTTAGTTCTAACCCCTTAAGTTCTGGATATGATGAAGATGCATATCCAAATGCACTCCATATATATAATGAACTAAAAAAATTAGGACAAAATGTCACAATTGCAAATTCATTTGATGATACTGGAAAATCAAATTTGATGTTAGGTGATCTTGTTCAATATAGAATTAATTCTTCAAATATGAATAAACCAATGTATAAATATTTTTTGATAAAGAATGATACTGGTGATAGATATGGGATTGATACTGTTGATTTAATTCCTCGAAATGCAAATGGTGATAAGGTTGAAAAATCTGGGGAAGATATTGCAGCAATACATGTATTTCAGCATGATCGCATTTATATACCAAAATCTGCTATAACAGCTGATAACAGTAAATATACTCTTCATGTCAATGTTACTGGTGAATGGCGTGTGAATGAATTGTATACGGCTTATGATACTGACTGTACACAGTTAAATGATAGATTAAATAATATACCTCCTATGCCAGATACAAAAGATCAGACTAGTGGAATATCCCAAATATGTTTTGGTATTGGGGATATAGGTGGTGGTATTGTAGCATTAAGCGCTGGAATTATATCATTATGTGCAGCTTCTGCTGCAACAGCTGCAACAGCAGGAGTAGCAGCACCATCAATGATTCCAGGCATTGCTTTAATTATCACTGGTTTAAGTTTAATAGTCACAGGAATAGGACTGATAGTTTCAGGTAGTTTTGCAGTAGAAGAATATAATTATAATAGGAAACTATATAAAGATGGTGAAAAAAATATCTTTGATGATATCCAAAAACATAACCAAAATCCATATTCTATAAGTATATAAGCTAAAAATAATAATATATATTTTATGTGTTTGTGAAGATTTTGAATTATATTTATAATCTGGCAAATGCAAAATTTATTATATAGTCAAGAACCAAATTTTTGGCATTTTCAAAAAAAATTTTAATTTTTTTAAATTTTTTTAATTTTTAAAATTATTCTTTATATTTTTATTAATTTAAAATCTAAAGGTTTTATTCTAATTATTTCTTAAAAATAAGAAATTTAATTAAAAAAAATTAAATTGAAAAGCAATGGTTTTGCCAAAATTCAAGTTTCTTACTATAGAGGTGATATAATGAAATTCGAGGTGATATAATGAAATTTAATAAAATAGTAATAGGAATATGTATGGCTTTTTTACTAAATTGTAGTTTATTTAGTGGAGTATATGGGGCTACATGGACTGTTGGTGGTGATAATCTCATGAGCTTTAATTCAGTTAGTTCTAACCCCTTAAGTTCTGGATATGATGAAGATGCATATCCAAATGCACTCAATATATATAATGAACTAAAAAAATTAGGGCAAAATGTCACAATTGCAAATTCATTTGATGATACTGGAAAATCAAATTTGATGTTAGGTGATCTTGTTCAATATAGAGTTAATTCTTCAGATGTGAACAGACCAATGTATAAGTATTTCTTGATAAAGAATGATACTGGTGATGAATGGGGGATTGATACTATCGATTTAATTCCTCGAAATGTAAATGGTGATAAGGTTGAAAAATCTGGGGAAGATATTGCAGCAATACATGTATTTCAGCATGATCGCATTTATATACCAAAATCTGCTATAACAGCTGATAATAGTAAATATACTCTTCATGTTGGTGCTACTGGTGAATGGCGTGTGAATGAATTGTATACTGCTTATGGTATGGATTGTACACAGTTATATGATAGACTGAATAAAATACCTTCTAAGCCATATAATAAGCATAAAGATGGTGAAAAAAATATCTTTGATGATATCCAAAAACATAACCAAAATCCATATCCTATAAGTATATAAACTAATTATTTTTTATTTTTTTTAGCCTTAAAGATAGAGATATGTTAATTTTTTAAATTTAATTTATCTATATGTTTGTGAATTTAAAGAGGATTCTTCCATAATCCAATGAATTATTAAGAATTACTATTTTTATGTATTATCAAATTTCATGTTATGATATCCCAAATATTTGCGATAATTTTTTGATGCTCAGATGCAACATCAGTTTGATTTTTCACAGCCCCCTTTTTAACTGATTTAATAATGTTTTGAGATTTGAAAGTTAATTTTGATGGTTTAAATTTGTGGTTTTAATTGGATTTTTATATGCTATTAAAAGATTTTATTCATATTAAAACGACTATTAAAAACTTAATATCAATAAATAAGTATTTTCAAATACTTATGGAATATCCTCTTAAATTTTTAATTTGAATTTTGTTGTCAAGTTTCATACTTTGTTTATATATATTGAATGGAGGATTATTATGAATTGGAAGTTAGTTGTTTTATTATTGATTTTGTTTAGTTTTATTATGGGTTCTTATGCTGTAGATTGGAATAATGCTAATGTAAGAGGTTTATATCTGAATAGTGTTGATGTTAATGATTTTAGTCCTCTGGAATTAATTAGGGGTAATATTACTGATGTTTTTGTTATATCAAGTAGGTTTACAAATCCTAAATATGATGTAAATTTGCCTAAGGTGATAAGTAAATTAAATGGTACTGGTATTAGAATTCATGCTTGGATTATTTGTTTTCAAGATGTTGATGGAACTTTTGTCAATCCAGAAAATAATACTACTTATCCTAATCAGTTGATTGAAGATATTGGTAAAATTGTTAGTGATTATGATATTGATGGTGTTCAGTTGGATTATGTTCGTTATCCTATAGAAAATCCTGCATACTTATATGATGGGGATAAGAATGTTACACAATTTGTTTCTAATGTTTCTGATAAGATAAAAGCTATTAAACCTAATGTTGCTCTTTCGGCAGCACTTGTGCCTGAATGGTTTGATAATGATGATTATAGTCTTGTTAATGCTTTGAATCGTCAGACTCCTCCTAATATTAGTAAAGGTGAGAATACTACTCTTATTTTTGGACAGAATTATGTGGAAATGTCCCAATATTTAGATTTTCTCATGCCTATGATATATAGAGGGTACTCATTTAGAGATACTTATTGGGTTGAAACTACAACAAGATTTGCGGTTGAAAGGGTTGGTAAACCTGTTATTCCTGCAATACAAACTTATCGAAGTGATGATGATCTAACAAGGTTATCTATGAAAGAATTAGATGGTGATATTCAAGCTACATTTAATGGTGGTTCTAAAGGTTTTGCACTTTTTAGATATGGTGTATTGGATAAAAGTTTCTTCAATTCATTTACTACAAATAATGATAAGTCAGTTAGTGATGATGGTATTAATTCAGCTATTAATGATGTAAATCCAAATTATTTTTCTTTATATAAAACTGGGTTTCCTTTATTTTTAGTGTTGATTTTATCTGTTTTTGGAATATTATCTTGGAGAAGAAAATAGTTAAGATTTGGTTAACAAGTTATGAAATAAGCTAAAATATTGCATTATTATATTAGGTGATTAAATATGAGAAAAATATTACTATTATTTTTAATTTTATGTTTGTTAAGTGTTGTTGGTTTGTTTTTAAATTCTATGAATTTAAGTGCCAATGATGTAGATATTGAGAGTGTTGTTGCTAACATGTCATTAGATGAGAAAATTACGCAAAAAATTATGCCTGCATTTAGAACGTGGAATGAATCAAATGAAACTTATGAAAAAAATATGACTTTAATAACTCCTGAATTAGAATTTTATTTAGAAAAATATAAATTTGGGGGTGTGGATTTATATGGGATGAATACTGTATCTATTGAAAACACAGTACGACTTTGTTATGATTTTCAAAGAATTTCAATAAACTCAAGTGGCATACCTATGTTAATTTGTACAGACCAAGAGGGAGGTAATGTTACTCGGATTGGTGGGGGAACAATGACTCCTGGAAATATGGCTCTTGGTGCTACACAAAGTTATGATGATGGAAAACAGGTAGGTTTAATAATTGGTGAGGAACTTAAAGCTTTAGGTATTAACACTGATTTTGCTCCTGTTGTTGATATAAATACAAATCCAAATAATCCTATAACAGGAAGGCGTTCTTTTAGTTCAAATACTGAATTAGTATCCTATATGGGGGGAGCTTTCTCTGATGGGTTGCATTTAGGTGGTGTTTTATCAACAGGGAAGCATTTTCCTGGTCATGGCGATACAGGTACAGATTCTCATTCTGGTTTGCCAGTATCAAATAAGACATTATCTCAATTAAATCAGTGTGAATTTGTTCCATATTATACAAATTTAAATAATTTAGATTGTATTATGACAGCCCATATTGCTCTTCCGAATGTTGATAATTCAACTGGAGGAGTTGAAAATATAACTTTGCCTGCAACTCTTTCATATAAAATTTTAACTGAAGTTTTAAGAGACCAAATGAAATATCAAGGTGTTATCATTACAGATGCAATGGAGATGGGTGCAATAGAACAGAATTTCAATGAAAGTGATGCTTTAATTCGAGCTTTTGCTGCAGGTAATGATATGGTATTACAACCTTTTGCTGTTTATTCTTTATCAGAGGAAGATAAAGCTCAAATGATGATTGATGATGTAAAAGAAGCTATTAGAACAAATCAATATAATTTAACTGAAAAAAAGATTGATGAAAGTGTTACAAGAATCTTAAAATTAAAGCAAAAAACAGGAATCATGGATTTATCACAGTATCAACAACCAGTTGAAGATAAGATAAAAAATGCGAAAAATATTGTTGGATCTATTGGACATCATGAAATCGAGAGAAAAATAGCTGATGATTGTATAACTCTTCTTAAAAATGATAAAAATCAATTGCCATGGAGTAAAACACAAAATGGTAAAAAAACTTTATTTTTAGCACAATCCGAGTCTTCAAGGGATGCTTTTCAATTTGGTATTGATAGATTAAAAGGGGATAATGTGTTGCCACAGGATTATAAATATGATATTGATTATTATCAACAATATAATTATTTATCTAACTCTAAATTATCCTCTTTAAATGAATTACCGCAGGATCAAATTGATTTTTGGAGGAGTAAGTTAATGGATTATGATAAAATTGTTTTGATTACATCCATAAGTTCAGCTTCAGAGAATGCTATTAGTGCTTATCAAACATATATTCCTAAATGTATTTTAAAAGTTGCAAAGGAGGAAAATAAAGAGGTTGTTTTATGTTCTGCAGGTTCTCTTCCTTATGATGTAGCAAATTATAAAAATGATGCGGATGTGATAACTGCATGTTATGGTAGTAGAGGGCATGATGTTACAGACCCATCATCATCAAGTTTGTCTTATGGACCGAATATACCAGCATTACTTGATGTTATATTTGGTTATTGTAAGCCACAAGGTTATTTCCCTGTGGATGCTTATAAAATAAATGAAGATGGAACTTATGATTTTAATGAAATTGTTTATCCTTTTGGTTGGAGAGTTGAGTTAGGAAATATTTCATCCAATCCAATAAGTCCAGATTTTAATAATAACTATATATTAAGCAACGATTCTTGGCTCATGAAAAATACAGGCATTCCTTTATTATTTTTAATTATTTTAAGTATAGCTTTAGCTATTTATTTAGGAAAAAGAAAAAAATTATAATAGTGGTTATTGTTCCATTTTTAATTTTAATCCAAGTTTAAAAAATAATTTTCTTAAGTTGACAACATTTGAATATATTGACAACATTTGCAAATATAAATATATAAAGTATATATAACACAAGTTTTATATATAATATCAAAAAGTGTGGAGTTTTTTAAAAAATTGAGGGTATTCCAAATTGAACTGATGAAATTATAATACTTTATCCAACAGTTATA
The DNA here is from genome assembly GCA_031289975.1 of Methanobrevibacter sp. Taxonomy (GTDB): domain Archaea; phylum Methanobacteriota; class Methanobacteria; order Methanobacteriales; family Methanobacteriaceae; genus Methanovirga. The sequence continues at coordinate 6,569 of JAITOM010000345.1, forward strand.
ATACTTTATTTTTTAAAGCATTTAAGAAGTTTATAATGTCAGTATAGTGATAATAAAGACTTTTGTTTATACTTAATATTTGAGTAAAATTTTAAAAGAATGATTTTATCATAACCCAAAAAAATTTTGGATTTTATAGTTTTTTTTACCTAACTTTTTTTGATGAAAATCTGAAATAATGGTATGATTTTATTATAATTGATAAGCTTGGTGTATACCTAATAATAATTTAAATATAGATTTAGAGGTGATTTAATTGAGTAATTTTAAAAAAATGTTTTGTATGTTGTTTGTTGTATCTTTATTAGCAATATTTATAGTATCAGCAGCAAATACAAACGATATTAGTGATTCTGTATTATATAAAACTAATGATAAAATATTGTTTAATATAACAGCAACACCACATAGAGTTGCTGATGATATAGCATATCTTACATTAAATATATCAACGAAAGAAAGAAATAATAAAACTTTTATATTAAATGATGAAACTATATTAAATAATGGGACATTAATAAAATTTAATAATACTAATAGTTCTCAGATAAATACAGATAATTTCACATATTTTGATGGTATGAGTAAAATTTTAACTCTTAAAGAAGAGAATACTGATGATAATGTAACTTTAAATATAACTTTCCAAGATAATCATAATGCTAATTCTCAAATAACTGTAGATTTAAATAATAGTGATAATGTATCGGATAATAGTGATAATGTGTCTGATATTGAAACTATGGCATCAACACCTGAAAAATTCAATGTAGTTGCCACTTCAAGTTCAAATACTCCTGTTTACTTAATTATCAGTCAGAGACTAAATTATTATAGTCCACAACTTATAAAAAATGCTGGTGTTACCCATGTAATTATTAATACTCTTTGTGATGGAATTACTCAAGATAGAATTAATGATTTTGTTAATGTTGGACTGTATGTTCAATTTTATACTCCATGTTATTATAACCCTAATACTGGTAGTTGGGATATGGATTTTAATAGAGCGAAGGAAAGAGTGTTTAATGCATTAGATAGAATGAATAGTTTTTCTAATGTTGATGGTTTTGTATTAGATTACATTAGATCTCCTAATGCTTATGCTAATAATCAATATTTAGTCAAAAATTTAATTACAGAGGTTAGGAGCAGATATCCTAATAAGCAATTAAGTGCTTTTATCATGCCTGAATCTTGTGGTACTGAAGTTTATGGGCAAAATATTGATTGGATTAAACCATATTTAAATAATATTATGGTCATGGCTTATAAAGGTAATTATAATCGGGGTAGTGATTGGATTAGGGATATTAACTATTATTTCTTTCAAAAAGTAAGTGGTAGTGGCTGTGCGCTTGTTAATATTGTGCAATCTTATGTTAGTGATAATAATCCAGTTCCATTGAGTAGAACTACTCTTTACTTTGATATGGATAAAGGATTATATGGTGGGGCTTATGGTACTGGTTTATTCCGTGCTGGGTTGAATAATTTAGATCCTAATAATCCTTATGTTCCAAGATCAACTTAAATAATGAGAGTCAACAACTTGTTCAATATCAATGCAAAAGTTTTCAATAATTAAATTAGATTAGGGCATTAATTATTTTACTATTGTTTCATTAACTTTTAATTTAATGCATCGATACTATGTCTTAATCAAGTTTAATATTGATTATCAGAAATGATAAGTATTTATGAGCGATATAGTTTAATAAGAATATGAGGTGACTATTTATTTTAATGATAAAAAAAATATTAAGTTTAGTAACAATTTTTGTAGTTTCAATTTCTTTAATAAATGCTTGCTATTTTATTGATCATGAAAAACATACAAATCTGATAGACATGAATAATACTACTAATATTACAATAAATAACACTAATGTTAGTATAGAAAATATATTGGATGCTTCCCAGGGGGTTAAAAAGTTTAAAGAAGAAAATGAAACATTACCTGCTTATGTTATGGTTGATGATGAAAATTGTAGTATGGAACAATTTTTGTACTTAATATCTAAAGCTATTATTAATACAAAATTGGATAATAATTCATCCATTGAAGTTTTAAATGATATTAAACCATCTAATTCTACTGGAGATAATTGGGATGGTGAAATTAATAAAATCACATATATCCTCAATGCAACAAAAATTGTTGTGGATGTAGAAGAAAATAGAGAAGTTCCTGATTTTTTAATGACTGAATTTGGTAATGTTTCGTTTAATTCAACTGTTTATGGCTTTGCAGTAATAGGGGATTTTATTAAAAATAATGGTACATTTCCAGAAACAATTAGTTTTAATGCTACAGAAGATGGTAAAAAATACAGATGGAATTATATTACTGATTTAGCTAATTGGTTATATGAAAATCATGAGTATAATGTTACAGGAGATTGTTATATATTTAGTGACATTATAGCAAAAAAACTTGCAGAACAAGGTTATCAATGTGGAATAATTCAAGGAACTACAGAATTAGGAAATCATCGTGCTGTTATGGTGATTGTTAATGGTGAAAGACAATGGTTTGAAACATGCAGATGTGTTAAAAGTGGTTGGGGTATTAATCCGAATAAATGGAATGAACCATATATTACTTGGAAGCCAGAGTCTTTATACAAAAGTTTTAATGGATTTACTTATCCTTAAATTTTCTTTTTTTTGAAAATATTTATATATAAATTATCTTTTTTTCTGTTTATTTTAATTTTTCTAAAAAATCGTTATTTTTGATTAAATAAGATTGACATATTTAATTTTCAATAAAAATCTATTTAATTTGTTTATTTTTCTAAAAATAAACATGTATTTAA
>JAITOM010000354.1 GCA_031289975.1 Methanobrevibacter sp.
CCAACACCAGCAGGTCCCGTAAACATTAAATTCGGCATCCCATCATCATTTCCAACATATTTTTTTAATCTATCAGTCACATGCTTTTGACCAACTATATCATCTAAACTCTGAGGTCTGTACTTTTCTACCCAAGGACCATTCATTGTATCACCGTGATTTAATTAAAACTAAAATATTTTCTTTTTAATTATACTTATTATTTTTTTAATTAATTTATTATAATATACAATTTAATATAATTATAAATATTTAATTAGTAGTAGTTTTGATAAAGATTTTAATAAATGACTTTTTTAAAAATATTATATTAAATTGTAAATAAATATTATTAAAACATATTTATTTAAAGAGAGTGTAAACTTTATGGAGGGTTATCAAAATTTGAGGTTTTCTTTATATATAAAAATCCAAAATTTGCAAAACCTCCATACACCATCATTTAATTAAAATATAGTTATATTAATTAAAATAAATTTATATTATTTAAACTTTAAAAATTATAGATTTTTATAAATTAATATTTGAAATTAAATAATTTAATAAAAAAAATTATCATCCAAAATTTAAGAACTTTTCCAAATGACTATAATTAAAAAGTGGGTATGTTTATTATATAAATTTTTGAGAAAATTAAATTTTTAAATTAGAAAAATCTTTGATTTCAGATTTATTTTCGAGTGAAAAGAGAAATTTAGAGAAATTAATATTTTTTTCTTTCAAAAATTTGTATTCGTTTCATGATCATTTCTGAAAGAAATTTAGGAAAGTTTTTGATTTTAGATTGTTAAAGTTTATTTATTGGGATTAATATGGAAAAAGATGTTAAAAAAGAGTTTAAAGATCTTAGAAGAAATTTATTGGATTTGACTTCAAGAAATCCTCTTCTTAATTTTAAACAAAGGGCTAAATCTATTGAAGTGGTTAATAGCACACCTTCAAATATTTATCAATTTCTTATTATCCAACATAAAAAAATGTATTTTATATCAAACAGTAAAGAGAGCGAAAAACGAAATAAATCAATACTTTCAAATATAACTGAACCTATTAAAGAAGCTTTTGAACCTATTACTGAACCTGTTAAGGAATTTAGTAAATCTTTACAGAATGATGATTCCCTTAAATCAGATATTTCTCCTCGTGAATTACAGAAAAGACTTTTTTATATAAATCAATTATCTAAAACTATGATTCAGGAAAAAGGGTATAATGTTCTTTACTTGGCTGTTGGTTTTTTAGAGTGGAGTGATAAATATAAACCAAAGGATATTAAGATGGCTCCGCTTGTTTTAATTCCTGTTGTTTTGGAGAGAAAATCTGTAGGGAAATCTTTCTCTATTTATTGGAATGGTGAGGACATAAAGACTAATATCTCTCTTAAAGCTAAACTTAAAGAGGATGGATTAATTTTACCTAACTTTAATAAGAAAAATTCTGTCGAGGTAATTGATCATTATCTCTTGGATGTTAAAAAGAGTTTATCAAAAGGTGGTGATGGTAATTTATCTTCATGGAAAATTAATACCAATATTGCTCTTGGATTTTTCTCGTTTACAAAATTTGTAATGTATATGGATTTAGATCCTGATCTTGATTTGAATAAAAATGAACTTATAAAAGCTATTTTTAATCCTGACCCTGATAAGGATATAGAATCTTTTAATAGTGAGGATATAGATAAGACCTTATCTTATAAAGATTCATATAATGTTTTAGATGCTGATTCATCACAGATTGCTGTTATTGAAGATGTTAAAGCTGGTCGTAATCTTGTTGTTGAAGGTCCTCCTGGAACAGGTAAATCACAAACAATTGTTAATTTAATTGCTGAGCTTATTGTTTCAGGTAAGAGTGTTCTTTTTGTTAGTGAAAAGATGGCTGCTCTTGAAGTTGTTAAGAATAGATTGGATGGTGTTGGTCTTGGTAAATTTGTTCTTCAATTACATAGCCATAGAACAAGTCGCAAAAGTTTATTAAAGGATATTAGAAGAGGTCTTCATCGTCATGATGTGGATATAGATTTTGATATTGAACAAACAATAAGAAAGTTAGAATCGCTACGAAATCAGTTGGATGAGTATGCTGAAGTTCTTCATAAGAAGGATCATGCTATTGATATGTCCCCTTTTGAACTTTATAGTATGAAAGAAATAGCTAATGATCATTTTTCAAAAAAAGGCTTCATGATTCCAATGATATCAATTAAATCACCTGAAAATATTAATAAAAAATCTTTAGATGATATTATCATTGGTCTTGAAAATTTAGCAGAATTACATTCTACTATTGGTAAAAAGAATCCATGGACTAATTGTTCACCTAATAGTTTACTTCCTGGTGATTTAAGGGGACTTCAACAATTATTAATTGATTGTGAAGAGTATTTAAATGAATTCCTAACAATTAGAGAAAATGCTAATAAATCTTTTGGAATTAAAATAGCTAATAATCTAAGAGATTTTAAAGAAATAAAAAATGCTTTAGATTTATTTCATGATAAAAATATTAAATTAATTGATAATTCTATTTTAAATGATTTTTTATGGATTAATAATCATGACTATGGCTTAGACTTAATTGAGAAACTTGATGAGTATCAAAAAACTTTTGTTACAATGAACAAATTTTATCCTTCTATAGAAAAGGAGGATATAAATTCATTGATTAATGAATTTAGAAAGTATACTACTAAAGGTGTTTTAAAAATCTTTAAAAAGAATAAATCAAATAAAGAGAAAATATTATCTTTTTATAAAGATAGGTATAAAAAAACTAATGATAAGAATATTTTAGAAGATCTTCAAGATATTAACCGATTTATGAAAATTAAAAAGGATTTAAGTGATTTAGAAAAGGATGGAAAGAAGTATTTTGGAGATTTATGGTATTTAGATGTTGATATTTCACAATTAAATTCTTTTGTTATGTGGATTGATAGGTTTAACAAATTTTTAAAGGAAGAAATTTATAACGAAGTGACTATAGAAAGATTATCCAATGATTTAGATATTGATAATTATCGGGAGCTTAATGATTATCTTGAAATTGGAGAAAAGTTCTACAATAGTTTAGAGAAATTAAAATCTAAGTTAAACCCAAATGTTAATTTAATATTTAAAAATAGTTTTGATAATGTTCCATTGGATATGTGGAAAAATCAATTAAATAAATGGAGTAATGATCTTCCAAGATTGCATATATGGTCTCAGTATCTTAATACTAAAAATAAATGTTTAAAAACACAATCTGAAATATTTATTAAAGTGATTGAAGATAAACATCTGAAAAAAGAGGATATCAAAAGTTTAGTGCATGGAAACTTTGCTGATGGACTTTTACAATTAATTTTTGCAGAAAATCAATACTTATCATCATTTGTAGGAGAGTTACATGAAAATAAAATCAAAAATTTTAAAGAACTTGATTTAAAAATCATTGAGCTAAATAAAAAAAGAATATACTCTAAACTTAACAATGAAATTCCAGAGATTTTTGGTAATACCAGTGATGAGGAATCTAAAACATTAGCAGGAGAACTTACAAGAAAAAGAGGAAATATATCTCTTAGAAATTTACTTAAAAAGACAGGAACAATTATAAAGCAAATAAAACCATGTTTTATGATGAGTCCATTGTCAATTGCAGAATTTTTAGATCCGACTAATGATAATTTAAAATTTGATGTGGTTGTATTTGATGAAGCAAGTCAAGTTAAACCAGAAGATGCTCTTGGGGCTTTTATGAGAGCTAAAACAGCTGTTGTAATTGGGGATACAGAACAACTTCCTCCAACCTCATTTTTTGACCAAATTATTAGCACTGAATCTGATGAAGAAATAGCTACTGCATTGGATATGGAAAGTATTCTTCACCTATGTAAACTTTCATTTCCGGTTAGAATGTTAAAATGGCATTATAGGAGCCGTCATGAATCATTAATTAATTTATCCAATAAAGAATTCTATGATGGTGAATTATTAGTTTATCCATCATCCACATATAACAATCAAGAATTAGGATTAAAATTCAAATACAATCCAAAAAATTACTATCAGAGAGGAAAAACTTCAAATAATATAGGGCAAGCTATTGAAGTAATAGATGAAATATTTAAACACTTTAAAAAATATGGTGATAGAAAAAGTTTAGGTGTTGGAACATTCTCAGTTTCACAAATGAATGCTATACTTGAAGAACTTGAAGTTAGAAGAAAAGAACATCCAGAACTTGAACATTTATTCTCAGAGAAAAAAGAAGACAGATTCTTTGTTAAAAATCTTGAAACCATACAAGGTGATGAAAGAGATGTTATGTTAATAAGTATAGGTTATGGATTTGATGAATTTGGGAAGCTATCAACTAACTTCGGTCCTTTAAATCAAGATGGAGGAGAAAGAAGATTAAATGTTCTTATAACCCGTGCAAAAGAAAAATGTGTTGTGTTTTCAAATTTTAAAGCCTATGATATGCATTTAGGATCCAATGCACCATTTGGTGTAGAAGCACTTAGAAATTTCTTAGAGTATGCTGAAAATACATCCAAAGGTTTAATCCAATATAAAGGAGATAACAATCAAAAAACCTTTGTTGATACCGTATATAATTTTCTTAAAGAAAAAGGATTTAAAGTTCATAAAAATGTTGGGGATTTCTTTAAAATAGATTTAGCTATTTTAGATGATGAAGATCCTGGCAAGTATATATTGGGTATTGAATGTGATGGAGAAAATTATAAATCATCGAAAGTTGCAAGAGATAGGGATCGTCTTAGAGATCAAGTTTTAAAAGGTCTTAATTGGAATTTATATCATCTTTGGTCAACAGATTGGTATAGGGATAGAAATTCTGCTAAATTAAAACTCATCGATTCTATTAGTAAATCTAAAGAAGAAACTAAAATTCAGGAAGAAAATAGACTTAAAGAAGAGGAAAGACTTAAAGAAGAGGAAAGACTTAAAGAAGAGGAAAGACTTAAAGAAGAGGAAAGACTTAAAGAAGAGGAAAGACTTAAAGAAGAGAACATTTTACTAAAAGATGGCGACAATGAAATTAAAGATTATGAAAATAGTGCTGATTTTGAAATTGAAGAGATATCTCTAAAAGATGAAGTTTTTGATGATGGAGAAAATGAAGTTTTTGATGATGGAGAAAATAGTTTGAATGGTATTGATTTAAATAATAAACATCATAATTTAAATAATGAAAATGAAATACATACTACAAAATATATGAAAGAAGAAAAACTTGATTTTAATGATAATGATAATAAAGAAAATAATAATTCTAAAATTAAACTAAAAAAAATTTTAGATTTTGCTAATTATTTAAATAAAAATACTAATAATAAAAATACTAATAATAAAAATACTAATAATAAAAATACTAATAATAAAAATACTAATAATAAAAATACTAATAATAAAAATACTAATAATAAAAATACTA
>JAITOM010000357.1 GCA_031289975.1 Methanobrevibacter sp.
CACCACCATTAGTAGCTGTGTTATTAATAAAACTAGTATTACTCACCCTAAAATTAGCACCACTATTCTGAATACCACCACCAATACCAGCACCAGTAGTAGCTGTGTTATTAATAAAATTACTATTACTCACACCACTATTATTACCATTATTATAAATACCACCACCACCATTACTTAATCCTCCTGTTAGGTTTAAACCATTCAGTATAACATTATTTGCAGTTATACTGAATATTCTGCCTTTACCTTCTGCATTAATGATTGGAGTATCATTATTAGGAGCAGCTTTAATAGTCACAGTTTTATTAACAGTGATATTATAATTGCCAGTTCCATTGTAAGTTCCATTCTCTAATAATATAGTACCACCAATATTTGCATTATCAATAGCTTCTTGGATAGTGCCATTGCCTGGGTTTATTGTTATTGTATCGTCTGCTGCTTGTGTTGTAATACAGTAACTCATTAAACCTATAAGAATCATTAAACTCAAAATTTTATTACTCTTCTTAATCATTTTTATTTAATCCTCCATTAAAAAAATTCTATTTTTTATTAAAAAACTATAATATCATTTATTAGTTAATTTAAAAAATAAAAAGTTAATATACGTTTTATTTAATAAATATAAAATAAATCAAAAAAAAATTATATTTTTGACTTAATAAAAAATATTGTTTATTTTTACCCCTATTTAAAGGTTACTATTTTTTTTTTAAAATCAGAAATTATTAAAATCAGTATAATCAAATAAAATTCAATTAAAAGGATTAAAATTAAATAAAAGATAATGAAAAGATTTAAAAATTAATCACAAGCTCTCTCTCTCTCTCTCTCTCTCTCTCTTTAATGAATAATTAGTCTTTTAATAAAAGAATAAAACTATTTTATATTATAGTAACTTAAAGGAAAATTAATGGTACTGTAAAAAGATGATGGAAATTGAAAATCTAAAATTTTGATTTTTAAGCAAAAAAAAATTTAGACCATATAAAGCATAAATCTGTAATTCAACTTGCAAAAGAAGTTAAACTTCATAGAAATACAGTTGGAAGATTTCATAAAAAAATCAGTGAATCTTTACTTGAAAATAATGAAAATTCTTCATTTTGATGGTGATGTAGAAATGGAAAACTTATATTATTGCTGGTGAGAAAGGAATAAAAAAAATCCAATTTTAGATAGACCAGCACGAAAAAGGGCTTTAAAAAAGAGGTAGAGTACATAGTATACTGATAAGCCAGCAGTCATTACTTTTGTAGATCGTGAAAATAAATTCACAATTTTTTCAGTTGCGAAAAATTTATCTAAAAAGTTAGTTTCAGGTTTAATGGATAATCATATTAAAAATGAAGCAACACTTTATACTGATTGAATACTCAATTTATCAGAATATTGATAAACATCCTAAACTTAATGATCATCGAACTGTTAATCATTCAATTGGGCAGTATGTTGATGGTGATAAGCATATGAATAATTGTGAAAATAGACATTCTCTTCTAAGACCTTTTTTAAGGATATTTAGAGGTGTTTCTAAGAAATATTTAGCTGGTTATGTTATGCTCTTCCAGTATTTATTTAATTACAAAGAAGATGCCGTTGATAAGATTCTACATACCATTTTAAAAAATTGTCATGAGTCATGTGCATGAGCCTTAAAGAAATCCTTTTCTATTTTTAATAGCTTGCCCTACATTGAAATTCATGATTTCATTGTAGTTAAGTAATGATTTACCAAAAGCTAATAAATCATCATTTTCATTAACAATTAAAACCTCATCTTTAGCACGGATATTTGAATCTCCATCTGTAACAAATTTTGAAAATACTGTTTTTCCTTCACGGGAATAGGGTTCACAATCAGCATTGACAATTACTCTGTTTTTAGGAAACTTAATAGCTTTATGTAATCTTCTTGCACCCTCTTTTGCAAGAACAAAATAAGAATCTGAAGCTCTCATATTTGCTATAAGTTCATCATCACAGTAGATGTGTCTAATTTTTCCAGTTTTCTTACTTTTCTCAATTTTAGTTTCCCCATTAAATAAAGCTTTTCCTGTACCATTTCCAAATTGATAATCGGCAATTGCTTTTATTTTATCTTGGTCATTGACTTTAAAATTAATAATATTTGACTGAGGATGTATTCTATATAAATCTAATTGATAGTCTTCAACAACATGAGAATGAATTAATATTTGTGAATAGTTATCAATAAAATCTGATAAAAAGTTTTTAACAAATTCAATCCCATCAAGATCCTTTATCTTAGGAGATTCATGTTGAGATAAAGGATATGCTTCATCAATATTTAGAGGAACTAAGCAAAATGGGATATCAGCAACCATAAAATCCGTCTTATTTAAATCTATTTCCATTTCTTCCCCATAAACATAAAAATTTCCTAATCTATCAGGAATATTATTGGAGTATGGTTTTCTATAAGCTGGTAAAATAGCTAAGTCTCTTTTTTTATCCATTTCATCTAACTTCATTAAATGTCTTGTTACTTCTGGTCTTTTTAAAGATTCTGAGCCTGTATAGAAAAATGCTGATTTTTTAACTCTTGGTTCATACACTTCCAAGTTATTTGAATAATCTCCAAGTTTTCTATATGCATCCAATAACATTGGATGTACTCTTGACCTTTCTTCAACAAGTTCACTAAGATTCCCATCCATAATCGCTTGTCTTATAACTCTAATTTCTGCAAAGCTAACATATAAATTATGTTCAGCTATTAACTTTGTTCTTTCTTTTTTATCCATTGCTCTTAAATCATCAGGTGTGTATTTATTACAAACTTCACAAGAGCATGGCATTTCATGTAAATTTTCAAGTTTATAACTTCCTCTTGTGGTTAAAAATCTATCATTTTCAGCATACAATATGTAAGCTGCAGAATCAAATAAGTCACATCCCATTGCAACAGCTAAAGCAAATAACATAGGATGTCCAGCACCCATTAAGTGTCGTGGTTTAGAATCTGGTAAATTAGATACAGAACTCATTACTACATCCACTAAATCACTGTAATGATAGGATTCCATCAATGGAACAATAGCTCCAATAGGATATATATCACAGTCTAAAGCAGAAAGATCTCTTGCAGATTTAGATCTTAAATCGAGAAATGTTGAACCTTGTACCACAGAATTGAGTAGCATCTTCATTTTTTCATTATCCCTAATTTTTTTTGCTTCTTTAGCATTTTCTAATGTAATTTCCAAATCTTTTTCTGCTTTAGTTCTTGCTGAATATGGGGCTGTTGGAATATCTAATGATGTTCCAATGTCTGTTTTCATTGCTTCTTGAAATTCAATTATTTCTTGATTACTTACTTCAAGATCCCCATAGACTGATAATTGATAAGATCCAGAATCGGTCATCACACTCCCATCGAAATTAATTAAATCATGAACCCCCTTATTTAAAGCTTTATTTTTTAATTCTTCATCTTTATAAATAATATATGCATTAGTAATTACAATATCCGCACCAAATTTACTAATATCAATTGTTTGCTTTCCTGGATGTATGACAGGCATTAAATTAGGTGTTCTAACAAGCCCATGTGCTGTTTTGAAAACACCTATTCTTCCTCTTGAATCCTTATTTTTAATTGTGAAATCCATTTTATTCCAACTCCTTTATTAAAAAAAATTTTAAATTTAATTAATAGTGGTTTTGATAAAGTTCTTAATGAATAACTTTTTTAAAAATAAATACTATTAAAAAATATTTATTTAAAATTATTTATATTATTTAAAATATATTTATATTATTTAAAATTTAAAATTATAGATTTTTATAAAGTAATATTTAAAATTAAACAATTAAGTAATATTTAAAATTAAACAATTTAATAAAAAAATTATCATTTTAAAATTTAAGAACTTTTCCATAATGACTATAAATAGCTATTAAAAAAATTAATCTATATATTTAATTAAAAATGATTTAAAAATGATTTAAAAATGATTTAAAACTTTAATCATCTTTTACATTGCTTAATAAATTATTTTCTATTGTTTAGGTGTTGAAAATATTTCTACTAAATCATTAACAACACATAGTATATAACCAATTATACTAATTAAGAAATCTAAACTATTCAATATTTAATTCACAATATTTAATTAATTATAATAGATATTAGTAAAAGTATTTTTTCTTATTTATAAACTTAAAGACAATATTAATATATTATTAATACAATATTAAATTTATAAAAGCAAATGCAAATATTAAAAACAAATGCAAATAAATTTTTTGAAATATCATGATAAATCAAAAAGTATGAAGTTTTCATTCCCTCAACTTTAAGTTTTTGACTAAAGATTCTATTTAAAATATATAATGAATAAAGGTTATCTTATAGCAGCTATATAAAACAATTTATATGGCACTATCAAACAAAAGAACTATTTTATAGGTTTCTGTCAAATATGTTACGGATGAAATCATAATACTTTATCACAATAAAATATTAAGTTTGATAATAAATCTTCAATCCACAAATACATAATCAATCAAAAGAAAAATATAAATATAAAGATGTTTGATAATTCTAAGTATGATAACTAAAGAAAAATCAAACAAAAATATTTTGTTTGAAGATGTATTTAAGAATTGTGTTAAATTTGGTGAAGTATAATAAGATCACTTTAGATGCAAGTGTTCATATATCTT
>JAITOM010000404.1 GCA_031289975.1 Methanobrevibacter sp.
TTTAATAAATTTTTACAGTCATTTAATCACTAAAAAAGCAGTTAAATTACTTTTATTGTCTTGAAATATTCTAATTATTTATTCCTTATACTTTTATTGGTTTTTAGGAATATTTTGAATGTTTTTATTGATTTGGATGATTCTACAAATAGATCTAAGAAATGTAGGAAGTCCAATGTTGTGAATCCTTGGATGGCTTATTATTTTTATAGGAAGTATTTTTAAATTTAATAAATGATATTGATTAATTAAAATAAGAAATAATTAATTTTTTTTTTGAAAAGGAGTGATTTATATGGAGTATAGTTTAAATAAAAAGATTATTTCAGAACTTCTTGGAACCTTTCTTTTAGTGTTTTTTGGAACTGGTTCTGCAGTTGGAGCTGCTTTAATGGCAGATAGGTTCATGCCTGGCGGAGTTATAGGTGTTTTAGGTGGATTTACTGAATGGTTAGCTATTAGTTGGGGATTTGGAATTACAGCAATCGGTGTAATTTATGTTTTTGGAAAAATATCTGGAGGACATATTAATCCTGCTGTTACAATAGGGTTACTTGTTACTAAAAATATATCCTTAAAAGATGGAATTTTTTATATTATAGCTCAATTTATTGGAGCTATTATAGCATCAATAGCTCTTTTTACTATTTTTGGAGATCCTGGAGTTTTAATAGGAAAACTCGGTGCTAATGGTCTTGCACCTAATGTTAGCTATTTACAAGGATTTATAGCTGAACTAATAGGCACATTTTTCCTTGTATTGGTTGTAATGGGTGTAGCTGTTGATAAAAAAGCAGACCCTGGAACTTATGGTCTTTCAATAGGTCTTACAATTGGAATAGCATTAACCTTTTTAGGTCCAATTACAGGTGGTTGTATTAATCCTGCAAGAGGATTCTCCCCGATTTTAATTGATTTTTTAGCTGGAGGGGCAAATCTTTTTGGATACTATCCAATTTTTTTACTTGGTCCAATTATAGGTGGAATAATAGCCGCATTACTTTATAACTTCATTGCAGAGCCAAATACAGAAAGTTTAAAACATTATAAAAAAAAGTAATAAGTCTAAAATGAGGAGAAAAATGAATATTAAATCTCGTGTATTAAACTTAATTAAAATTGATATTCAAAAAAGTTTTATAGAAAATAAATATCCTCTTCTCTTATCTACCTTATTATTCATGATACCATTATTTTTAGGATATCTATTTTCATCTAATTTAGGTGAATTTTTAGATCCTATTATTGATAATTTTAAAGAGAAAATTATTAATGGAGGAATAAAGTTAACTTTTGATTCAATATTCATTAATAACTTTAAAGCTATCTTATTTGAATACGCTGGAGCAATACTTTTTGGATTAATCACAGTTGCTATTTTAATATTCAATGGATTATTTATTGGATATTTCGCTTCTAAAATAGATTTAAAAACTTTTTTATTAGGAACAGTCCCACATGGGATATTTGAAATTCCAGGTCTAATCATTGGGGCAACTGCAGGATTTATTTTATTATATTTTCTGTTTAACTTCACCAAAGATATTCTCATATATAATAAAGATCCAATTAATAATGATCCAAGAACTTATAAACATTTTAATGAAGATCATTATAACGATGAGTATTTTAAGAGATATAATGAACATTTTAATGCAGGAATCTCTAAAAGGTTTAGTTATAGCATGGATAATAATTATAAAAAATTAAAACAATCCATTATTTTATTTTTAATAGCTACTACTTTACTTATTATAGCAGCAGTTGTTGAAACACAAATTACAGTAAAGATAATTCATTTTTTTAGTTTAAATTAGTTAATATTAGTCATTTTATTAGTAGGGTCATGCTTTCACTTTCTGTTAACTGTAGTAAGGTTAATGTTGGTGATAATGGTCATCTTATTAGGGTCATGCTTTCGCTTTACACTTATTTTCATATACTATTATTTTTCTTTAAAGTTCTGATTTATCAATTGAATTCTTTACTACCTCATTATATAGGTTAAATGACCCCATTAAAAAGAAAAAATGCAAGGATTCTCAGATAAATATAAGTAAATTATAAATCAAAAATTATATAAACATGAATTGGAAAATAGGTTTATATAGATTATTATTAAAATTATTTTAATTAATATGACTAATTTTTTTAAAAATAAATATTATTAAAATATATTTATTTTTATTTAAAATAAATTTATATTATTTAAAATTTAAAATTATAGATTTTTATAAATTAATTAAATAATTTAATAAAAAAAATTATTAATAAAAAAAATTATCATCCAAAATTTAAGAACTTTTCCAAAATGACTATAAATTATATTATAAATATATATTCATTTTAAAGATTAAATTAATAATTTAAAAAAAATTTAATGATAAATGATAATATATTATGGTAATAAAGTTAAGAGAAATACTATATAATAGAAAAATAATTTGAATGTGATTAAAATGATAAACGAGAGAGAAATTCAAGATTGGTTAGTAGAAGAAGGATTTTTTAAGGAAAAAATACATGACGAACATTCTATTTTCCATTTTATAGTAAACTATCCTGATAATAATATAATTGACCTTATTCAACCAAAAGGAAAAGGAGACATGATAGTCATTGGATGTGCAACCAATATTTCTCCTGAACATTTAGATATTATTATGAAATCTTCTATGGATAAAAAAGTAGAACTAATTTGGAATTTTAAATATACGGTTAATCAATTTTTATTAGATTTTCAAATTCAACATCCGGATAACATACTTCAAATGTTTGTTATATCCAGTACAATTTATGAAGATGGTTTAACTAAGCATAATTTAATATCTGAGATTAAAAAGATTTTTAAAGCAAAACTCCAATGTTTACTACAAATGGAAAAGATTTTCAATACTGAGATTAGTGAAAAATCAGTGAAGTATGATGACGATAGAATGTTTAGTTAAAATTAAAAATTTAACTTAAAGAAATCTTTAAAACAAAAATAAAGTGTTTGTATGGAAAATGAAGAAATAATAGAAAGTTATCCAAAATATATAATGAATACATATGGTCGCCAACCAATAGCTATTTCACATGGAAAAGGCATTAAAGTTTGGGATAATAATGATAATGAATATATGGATCTTTTTGCAGGAATAGCTGTTAATAATCTTGGGCATGCACATCCAAATATATTGAATGCATTAAAAGAACAAAGTGAAAAACTTATTCATTGTTCCAATATTTATTACAATGAAAATCAACTAAAGTTAGCTAAATTATTAAATAAACTAATCCCCAATACTAAGGTTTTCTTTGCAAATAGTGGGGCTGAAGCTAATGAAGGTGCAATAAAGTTAGCAAGAAAATATACTAAGAAAACAGAGATAATATCTACTAAAAACTCTTTTCATGGTAGAACTTTAGCTACGGTCACTGCCACAGGTCAACCAAAATATAGTGAACCATTTAAACCATTACCAGCTGGGTTTAGACATGTTAAGTTTGGGAACATCGATGAATTAAAAAATACTATTAATAATAAAACAGCTGCCATTATATTGGAGGTAATTCAAGGTGAAGGTGGAATTGTAACAGCAGATAGAACTTATTTTAAAGAAGTTGAAAAAATATGTAAAGAAAATAATATCCTTTTAATATTAGATGAGGTTCAAACTGGATTTGGTAGATGTGGTAAGATGTTTGCAAGTGAATTATTTGATTTAAATCCAGATATCACGACTGTTGCAAAAGCAATAGCTGGAGGATTTCCAATGGGAGCCATTATAGCAAATGAAAAAATTGCAGAGGGTTTCAAAATAGGAGATCATGGAACCACATTTGGTGGAACTCCATTAGCATGTGCAATTGCTATTGCATCTATTAATACCATTCTTGATGAAAATCTTATTGAAAATTCACAAAATTTAGGAAAATACTTTAAAAACGAATTATTGAAATTAAAAAATAAACATGATTTTATTAAGGATATTAGAGGATATGGGTTAATGATTGGGGTCGAATTAGCTATTAAATGTTCTGATATTGTAGATAAAGCAAGAGAAAATGGATTTTTAATAAATTGTACATCAGATAAAGTTATTCGGTTAGTTCCCCCATTAATAATTAAAAAAGAAGAAATAGATATTTTTATAAAGGCAATGGATGAAATATTTCTTGAAATTAGTGAAATTGGGTAACAATTATTTTTTCATTTTCGCCCAGTTATAGTGTTCCCTGTCAAATATGTTACTGATGCACTATGAAAACATAAATAATTATATCTCAATGAAAGAAGATATAATAGTCAAATATGTTACTGATGCACTATGAAAACCCCTCTTAAACACAATAAAAAACAAAATTCGACATCTATGATATTGCCCTATCAAAATAATTAGAGAGATTTTTCACAAAAGTCGCAATAACAGTATGTAAATTTCTCATCATTTAATAACATATTAAATCTTCTTCTATCTGATTTCTCAGTATCACATTTGAAAATATGGCACTGTAAAATTATAGTGATGTAAAAAATGTTTGTAAGTAATGATTATTTTTAAATATCTTATTTTTATAAATTTTAAATTAATATTAAATTAATTTTTTAAATAATAATTTTTATTTATTTATTTT